>JBKHFQ010000018.1:0-12598 GCA_046540135.1 Halobacteriales archaeon | reverse complement strand
GGAGGAGGTCCTCGTAGACGCCGAGTTCGTCCCTCGCCTCCCACGTGTTCTCGACCTCACCTTCGCTACGGAACGCCACCCATCCCGTGCTGTTGCCACCACGGACGGAGTTGCTGTATACGGTTCCGTTGACGAGGTAGGTCGTCGTGTTGCTCTCCGCTCTCTCACCTGCACCCTCGGTGAGTGAGTCGAGTTCGGCGGCGAGCGATGTCGTGGAACGGTCTACCGTGGCGTTGGCGGCGATGGTAGTCGTACGTGTAGGACCGCCCGGAGCGCCGAACGAGTACGTCGTCTCACCCTCGTAGACGTACGACGATACGTTGTTCTCGACGAAAGCGTCGCGCGCCTCGTCGGCTTGGGACGCGCCGCCCCCGATACATCCGGCGGTTAGGACGGAAAAGAGTAGCAGTACGGCGAGACGTTTCATACCCGAGAAGGTCGGGTGTGGAACGTCATACTTGCGGTATCACAGACCCCAGTAGACGACGATCCCCGCCGTCGTGACGACGGCGAGAAGTAACTGCAACGGCGCGCCGACGCGGAGGAAGTCAGCGAACCTGTAGCCGCCCGGACCGTAGACCATCAGGTTGGTCTGGTATCCAACGGGCGTCATGAAAGACGTTGCGGCGGCGAACGTGACGGCGAGGAGGAACGAGAACTCGTTGGCTCCGAGACGCGACGCGGCGTCAACCGCGACGGGTATCATTAGGACAACGGTTGCGACGGGCGTGATAGCGCTTGCGAGAAGACCCGATAGAACGTAGAACAGAAACAGGACGAAGACCGTCGGGACGAAGGCGTCCGCAGAGACGACGGTCTCGGCGATAAGAGCCGCGCCCCCGGTCGACTCGACCGCGAGTCCGAGCGGGATTACGCCCGCAAGGAGGAAGACGACGTTCCACGAGACGGCGTCGTACGCCTCCGACGACGACAGGCATCCTGTGGCAAGAACGACGAAGACGCCGCCGAGTGCCGCGATTACGACCGGGAGAATGCCGAGTGCGGCGACAGCAACAACCCCCGCCATCGTTCCGACGGCTATAGGGGCTTTGGCGCTGACCGAGACTTCGGCGTCGCGGACCGACGTGTCGGCGACGAGTAGGTCTCCCGACTCGCCGAACCCCGCGACTGCGTCCTCGTTTGTCTGTACGAGTAACGTGTCGCCGGCTTCAAGTTCGACATCGTCGAGTCCTGAGCGGAGTAGTTCGTTGCCCCGCCGGACGGCGAGCACCGTCGTTCCGTGCCTCGCCTCCAACCGTGTCGCCTCAACCGTGTCGCCAACGTACTTCGATTCGGCGGGGACGACGACCTTGGCGAGCATAGACCTCCCGGTCAGAAAGCCCTGCTCGTCTATCTCAGCACGGCGCAGGAGACGGACATCGTGCCTCTCTCCGAACGCCGCGACTGCGTCGGTGTCCCCGTGTACTGTGAGACGGTCCCCTGCTTCTACGGTGACATCTGTGAGAGGCGCGGCGTACCTGTCGCCGTCCCGGACGACCTGAAGAACTGTGACATCGGCGACGACACGTTCATCTATCTCGTTGACGGTTAGACCGACGAGCGCCGAGTCGTCCGGGACGCGTACGCGGGCTAGATGGTCTTCGAGAGCGAACTCGTCGACGAGGTCAGCGTCAACGGGGACGCGCGACGGTACAAGGCGTCGCCCGACTGTCATGAGATATGCGACTCCGACGACGAATACGACGACACCGAGGGGAGTGAACTCAAACATACCGATGCCGTCACGTCCGTCGATTAACTGCCGGGCGAGGTCCGAGGCGACGAGGTTTGTCGACGTTCCAATTAGCGTCAGCGTTCCGCCAAGTATGGCGGCGTACGAAAGCGGCATAAGTAGCTTTGACGGTGATATACGGACATCATCGGCGAGGTCGGTCACCATCGGTATGAATACCGCGACGACGGGCGTGTTGTTGACGAATCCCGCGAGCGGACCTGTCGTGCCGACGGTTGCGGCGAGAGCGCGGCGTTCGTCGCCCGCGACGAAACGTTTGAGGTGCACGCCGAGGAGGTCAACAAGTCCGGTCTTCTGAACCGAGGCGCTGAGCATGTACATGGCGACGATTGTGACCGTCGCGGGATTGGCGAACCCGGAGACTGCGTCCGTCCTTTCGAGACCTAGGAAGGGGGCAAGAGAGCCGACGGCGAAGACCACGCCTATCGCGGTCACGTCGTTGGAGAACGTCTCGTAGACAAAAAGCACGAGGGTGACCGCGACGAGACCGAATGCAACGAGAACATTGAGAGGTAGATCCACGGATACGGATAACTCGCGAGCGTATTACGGCTTTCGGTGGTTTTGATGAGGTGGGGGGCGAAGGAATGCACGATGAGCGAAGATATCTCGGTCGTCGGCGCGGGCGTCATCGGTCTAACGACGGGCGTCTTCCTCAACCTGCAAGGGTACGATACGCGAGTCTACGCGCGCAAAATACCGTACAAAGACGGTCGTGTTCCGTCGGTGTCGACGAACTACGCCGCGGCGTCGGTCAAACCCGTGATGGTCGACGAGGACGGTATCGCCGAACTCACGCGCGTATCCGACCGTTTCTTCGAACGTATCGAAGAAGCGACCGACACCGTGAGGCGTCAGAGGCATTTCGAGGTATACGAGAACTACGACGGCGAACCCGAGCATGCCGAGGCGCTCCGGCGTTACAGGACCGTCGGCGAGTACGACGGTGCGGTGCCGGTTCCGGAAGGCGTCGAGACATCCGAGGTCGGGGGATACTTCCACGAGGTCTTCTTCGTTGAGATGCCACGGTACGTGCCGACCCTCATCCGGTGGTACCGCGCCACCGGAGGCGAGGTGAAGCGTCGAGACGTCGGACGGAACGAGGTCGGCGAGATCAACGGGGATGTCGTGGTCAACGCGACGGGGTACGGAAACCTCTTCGACGACGACAGCCTCGTCGCCGTACGAGGTCATCTCGTGCACGTCGACACCGGCGGACGCGTGGATGACGACGGCGACGACTTCTCGTACACGTACCACGTTGACGACGACCGCTTCGTCTACGCCTATCCGCGCGACGACGGACTCGTCCTTGGAGGGAGTGCACAGGAAGGTGAAACAGTTGACGGCGAATGGACGCCCGCCTCGGACGACGAGACGGCGGACGAGACGGTGACCGTCGACGCGGTCGAAGTTCCGAGTCGAATCTTCGAGACCAACCGCGAAATCCTGCGAGGCTACGGCGTCGGTATAGACGGGTGCACCAAAACGGCGTGCTACGGCTACAGACCATACCGACGCGGCGGCGTACGGACGGAGAAAGAAGCCGTCGGAGGCAAGGAGATAGTACACTGCTACGGACACGGAGGCGCGGGAGTGACCCTGTCGTGGATGTCGGCGAACCGCGTCTACAACCTCGTTTCGGGTTCTTCGGGATACGACTACACGGCGGTCGACGAACTTGTGTCACTCAACGTCTAAACGCAGTAGGAAAGGAAGTGCAACGACAGCGATAGCTACCTCCGCGCCCCCTACGACGGCGAAAGCGACGGGATATCCGTACGCTTCGGAGACGGCGGTACCGACGAGAACGCCCGCGAGGAAGCCGAGGCTTCCGGCGACGTTGAACCCCGCCATCGCCGCACCGCGTCCGTCCGACGGCGATAGGTCGGTGACGAGAGCCATCGTGGCGGGCGCGACGAGCGCTCCGAGGACACCGACGGCGAGCATCGCGGCACGCGCACCGGAGAGCGACGGGGCGAGAACGACGGCGAAGACTGCGACGCCGTACGCGAGCGAACCCGCGACGACGGGGGGGACGCGTCCGACGCGGTCGGATAGGCGTCCGAGGGGGTACTGGAGGAGCGCGAAAGGTGCGAAGAAGAATGCGAGCGTCACCCCTGTCTCCGCCGCTCCGAGTCCGAACGTCTCCCGGAAGTAGAAGGTGCCGACGAGGGCGAAGAATCCTGCGGTAAGACGGTCGACGAATCCGAAGGCGTAGGGGACCGCAAGCGCGGGCGCTTCGGCGAGACGGCGGACTGCACGTCCGATGCCGCGTTCCCCGGTCGGAGCGCGGTCCTCAACGGTGACCGCGAGAACGGCGGCGATACCGAGGAGGAGGGCGGCGACGTAGAGGGGGGCGAGCGCGCCGACCTCGTAGACGAACCCGCCGACGGGTGCTCCGAATCCGACGCCGGCGCCTATCGCCACGCCCGCCGCCCCCATGTTGCGTCCGTGTCCGCCGCCGAGGTCCATGAGCGTCGTGACGGCGAGCGAGAAAGCGCCGACGGTCGCCGCCCCTTGGACGAAACGGACGACGAGGACCGCTGTGAACGGCAGACCGGTACGGGGCGAGAGTGCGAGCGCAAGGTAGGCGAGACAGGCGAGGGCGGAGGCTAGGACGATGAAGGGGACGCGTCTCGCGGTCGAGTCGCTCAAAGCACCCCAGACGCCTGCGAAGACGATGTAAGCCAGAAACTCCGCGGCAACGAAGACCGCGCCCGCGTCGATTGACGGCGGAGCGCCGAGAGCCTCAACCAGGTCAGCGATACCCGGGTAGAGCAGAATCTGGGCGAAGAGGACGACGAAGACGACGGCGGAAAGGGCGAAACGGTCGCGGTCCTCGTCGGCGAGCATGTCGGCGATAGCACCGCGGACCGGATAGGAACTTCGGAAAGGTTTAGCCCGCCCGTCCACACCACCGAACGTGGACCGTACCACGGTTATGAGCGTCGAAGAGGTTTCCGACGGAGACACGTTCGTCTTCCGTGTCCGTAACGGGGACGGCGAGGTCGACGAGGCGATACTGACCCGTACCGACGGCGAGATAAACGCGTGGATAAACCGGTGCCAGCACTGGACCGACGTACGTCTCGATGACGGCGACGGCGCGACGATGCGTAACGGCGAAATCGTCTGCGAGAAGCACGGCGCTTACTTCGAGACGGACACGGGCTACTGCAACTACGGACCGTGCGAGGGTTCGCGCCTCTCGCGCGTTGAGGTCGAAAAAAGCGACGGGGACATCTACCTCGCCGACGACGGCTTTGAGTTCGTCGGAACCGGACCGATGGAGAAAGACAACGAGATGCCCCAAGGAACGCGGGGCGGCGACGACTTCGAGGTTTGATGGGAATTCTTATCCGGGTCGTCGTTCTAACCCCGACAGGGCGCGTAGCTCAGTCTGGATAGAGTGCGGGGTTCCGGACCCCGAGGTCATGGGTTCAAATCCCATCGCGCTCGTGCAGGGAGGAGCGAAGCGACGACCGAACCAGCACGTTGGATTTGAACTAGTGAGTGGAGCGTAGCGGAACGACCGAAGTTCAAATCCCATCGCGCTCATCCACCGTCCAGAAATCTACGATTTCTGAGTCTCTGGGACTTCCGAGTTACGCGATACGGAGAACCAGGAGAGTTCTCGAGTACATGAAAATCTCCGATTTTCATACGTAACCCGCTGGACCTGTTAGAGCCACTAAACTGGCCCAATATAAAGGCTGAACTCGAATCTACCCTCTCCTCGTCGCGACACCCTTCGTCTGCCTGTAGTCGGATTCGAGGACATCCCGTAGCTCGTCACGTAGCGCCTTGTACGTCTTGTCGTCCCAGTCGCGCGGGTCGAGCGCGGGTATGACGAGGAATCCCATTCCGTGTATCTCGGTCGCGTGGAGTTCTTCGAGCGGGGTCGAGCGAAGCTTAGGACCGCTCGCGGTGTATGTCTCGATTACGTGCCGTGTCGCAAAGTCGCCGACGGGGACTAGTATATGGGCGTTGACGGCGCGGAGTTCGGCGTCGAAGTAACGAACAGCCTCATCGACGGGGTCGTCGTCGGTGAGGCGGACGTAGCTCATAAACGCGTTCCGGAGGCGCAACGGGTCGCGCGATTCGACGAACCCGAGTTCGTCAAGCAGGTCGTGTACGCGCGAAGCGTCCTGTGACGAGAAAGGCACTCCGCTCTCCTTGCCGCCGTGAGCGTCGGGCGACTCGCCTATGATGTGGAAGTCGGCGTTCGCGTCACCGTACCCGTGGACGGCGGGGCGTGACGGAGGTCGCATCCCGAACGGGTTGGAGACGCGGTCGGTTACGTTTTCCACGGTAGTGTTACGACGGAGGGTAACAAATCCCTGACGAATGAACCCCGACAGAGGGTTCAGCCGTCCGTTACGTGGATGCGTCGCCGTTCAGATGGATATTTATGTCCGCTGACCGTAGCCACCCTCATGACGAAAGCAACCGTCGTAGGCGTCGGTATGACGAAGTTCGGCGTCCACGACCAGACGCTTCCCGAACTTTTCGCCGACGCCGCGTTTCCGGCGCTCGACGAGGCGGGTGTGACGCAGGACGAACTCGACGCGTTCTACTTCGGCAACGCTATGAGCGGTCTTTCGGAGAACGACACGCATCTCGCACCTAAGGTGGCGACGCATATCGGCATGACCGACGTACCGTTCCAGCGTTTCGAGGACGCGTGCGCCACATCGGCGAACGCCTTCAAGAACGCCGTTCAGGCGGTCGAGGCGGGCGTACACGACACCGTACTCGTCGGCGGTGTCGAGCGTTGCACTCCTGAGACCGGCATGGACACACCCGAGATGACGCGTGTCTTCGCGTCGGCGTCGCACAGGCAGTACGAACAGCCGTCCGGACTCACCTTCCCCGGCGTCTTCGCGCTCCTGACGAAGCGCCACATGCACGAGTACGGAACGACCGAGGAACAGCTCGCGGAGGTGGCGGTTAAGAACCACTACCACGGAAGCATGAACGAAAGAGCGCACTTTGGCGGTGAGAAGACAGTGGAGGATGTTCTCGAAGGTCCGGTCGTCGCCGACCCGTTCAGGCTCATGGACTGCTGTCCGTTCTCCGACGGTGCGAGCGCCGTCGTTGTCACGAGCGACGAACTCGGCGACTCGTTCGGAGCAGAAGGCGTCGACGTGACGGGTGTTGGGCACGGCGTCGACGCCGTGCCTCTCGGCGACAAGGACAGCCTGCCTGAGACGAAGGCGGCGCGCGACGGTGCGCGCGAGGCGTACGACGAGGCGGGCGTGACCGCGGGCGACGTAGACTTCGCAGAGGTCCACGACTGCTTCACGGGCGCGGAGGTTCTCGCGACGGAGGCGCTCGGCTTCTTCGAGGACGGCGAAGGCGGACCCGCCGCCGCGGAAGGACGTACGCGTCTCGGCGGCGAGGTGCCCGTCAACCCGTCGGGCGGTCTGAAGGCGAAAGGACACCCGATAGGTGCGACGGGGACGGCGCAGATTACGGAACTCACGGAGCAGATACGCGGCGAGGTCGGCGAGAGGCAGGTCGAGGACGCGCGTACGGGTGTGGCGCACAACCTCGGCGGCGACTCAGGTACCACGGTCATTACCGTCATGGAGGAGAGAGCATGAGCCTGACGTACAACGACTGGGCTGAGTCGGTACGCGACGGCGAACTCGTCGGACTCGAATGCGACGACTGTGGCAACGTGACGGGCGCACCAAAGGCGGCGTGTACCGACTGCGGTTCGCGGTCGCTATCGCAGGTCGCGCTTCCCGACGAAGGGACCGTCTACACCGAGACAACCATCGCCGTCGCCCCCGAGGGCTTCGACGGCGGCTACAAGGTCGGTCTCGTTGAACTCGGCGAAACGGGCGCACGCGTACTCGGTAGGCTCGACGACGACGCAGAGATAGGCGACGAGGTCGAGTACGTAGAAACCTTCGAGAGCGAGGGGGAACCCGCGCCCATCTTCAGGTAGAAGTGAGACGCGCCGCTCTACTTATCGTCGGGTTGGTGGTCTTCGTCACAGCAACGGCGGGCGTGTCAGCCGAACCCGGTGTCGTTGACGGCTACGAGCCTGACGACGAGTTCGGTTTCGAGGGTGAACTGACCGACGAGGAACTCGACGCCGTCGTCTCGCGTGCTATGGCGCGTGTCGAGGAGATACGGGGACGCGAGTTTGAGGCACGTCCGTCGGTGGAGCGTATCGACAGAAACGACAACGGAGGCGGTAACGGTAACGACACCGGACCTCTCGACGCCAACGTGACGCGTAACGAGCACGGCGACTGGAACGACATCGTCTGGGAGGCGTTGCTCATCGTGGGGCACGACGAGTACGCCAACGACGTCGTTGCGGAGACTTTCGGAGGTGCTACACAGGGGTTCTACCAGCCCGGAAACACGACGAACTCCACCGGCGGCGGACACCGCGACGGCGGAAGTATTACGGTGGTTGGCGGCGTGAACGAGGCGACGCTGGCGCACGAACTCGTCCATGTCCTTCAGGACCAGCACTACAACCTGAGCGCCGACCGTTTCAGCCCGCCGGTTCAGGACGAGCAACTCGCAAGCGACGGTATCGTGGAGGGCGAGGCTCAGTACATACGTCAGGTGTACCAACAGCGGTGTAGGACGGACTGGGAGTGCTACGCTGGTGACGGAGGAGGAGGGGGTGGCGGCGGTGGTACTGGTACGGGTGACGAGGACAGGAACTTCGGCGTTCTCATGACGGTCTACCAGCCGTACTCAGACGGTGCGGGGTACGTCCACCGTCTACGCCAACGCGGTGGCTGGGAAGCCGTCGATGAGGCGTACGACGACGTGCCGACGACGACGCGCGAGATAATACGTTACGAGGAGTTCGATGCTGTGGAGGTCACGTACGAGGACGAGTCGCGCGGCAACTGGTCGACCTTCGGCGACAACATCGGTAGGAACGGCTACGACACTGCTGGCGAGGCGTCGGTATTCGTGACCTTCTGGTACCAGTCGAGTACAGCGGGCTACGGTCTCGACGTTATAGAGACACGCGGATTCTTCTCGCCCGACGGCGAGTACGATGTCTATAGCTACAGAAGCGATGTCTCCGAAGGCTGGGCGGGCGACCGTATCTATCCGTACCGTAACAACGCGACGAACGAGACGGGCTTCGTCTGGAAGTCGGCCTGGGATACGTCGGATGACGCCGAGGAGTTCGCCTCCGCCTACCTCGAAATACTCGACGGTCACGGAGCGACGGAAGCCGACAACGCTACACGACGTGTCGAAGGCGAGTTCCGGGGCGCTTACCGGGTCGCACGCGACGGAAGGAACGTCACCATCGTACGTGCACCGAACGTTGAGGGTCTTGACGGTATACGTCCATCGCTCGCGGACGCACGAAGCCCCGTCAACCAGCCGATAGACGCACGCCCCGGCGAACCGACGCCCGGCTTCACCGTTGTTGCCGGACTCGTCGCACTCGTTGCCGGCGCTCTACTCTTCCGTTCCTAGACGCATCTCGTGCTCGTCGCACGGTTCAAGGTCGTCGAGTTCGCGGTCATGGTAGTTGCAGAAAGGTCCCTCGGAGTCGCCGGTACCGTACTCGTAGAAGACGCAGTTCCCGCAGTACTTGTCACCGGCAAAGCCCGCTGACCCGGCGTCCTCGTCGCGCTCGTCGTGGACCACCTCGGCGTCGTCGGCGTTCGTACCGACGCTGATGCCGACCCCTCCGTCGGTGGTTGTCGACCCCGTTATCTCGGCGACGCGTTCCTCACGACTCGGCAGGTCGTCGGAGTACTCGAACGAGAGCGAGGAGCGCGGCAAGGAGACCTCCACGTCGAGAACGGAGCGGAACAGAGCGCCGAACATAAGGAAGGCTCCGAGCGTGTAGACGGCAAAGACGAGCGGCGTCAGGTTGAGAGGGTCGCCCACCCAACGGTCGGGGTAGGCGTAGTCGAAAAACGCGACGCCAAGGAACGCCACGAGTATACCTGACGACGCGATAACTTGGTCGCGGCGTGGTGCGGGCACGACCACGAAGACACCGGTGAACGCAAGCGGTATACCGACGCCCGCAAACTTGGCGCCCACGCCCCACATCTGCCAGTCGTACTCCGCGGCGTCAAAGAGCGCGGCGACCGTCTCGGAGAAAGCCGCGACGCCGCCGAGGAGCGTGAGGAAGACGCCGACACAGAGAAGAGCGAGACCTGCACGAACGCGGAGATAGCTATCGTCGTCCCCGTCGTCGAGGCGGCGTTCGTACACCTCCTCAAGAGTGGGCATATCCCACGTTCCCGGTTCGTAGACAAGAGTCTTTCCCCGGCTGTCGGACGGACGTATGACGGTTGCGTACCGACACAGACGTGAGGTCCACGTGATGCGAGGGCTGGGATTTGAACACGGTCACGTTGTTCTCTGCTCAGATCCCTGCCTTCTCAGTCAGTCACGGATTCGCTCAGTGCGAGGGCTGGGATTTGAACCCAGGAACCCCTGCGGGAGCGGGTCTTAAGCCCGCCGCTGTTGGCCTGGCTAAGCTACCCTCGCTCGGAGGGAGAAAAGCGCGCTTACCGTTTGAAGATTCTCATATGCTACCAACCACGGTGGCTATGGGCCAGAGAATCATCATGAGGACGCCGAAGAGAACGAGTATCTTCTTCAGAGTGACATCCTCCAGAGCGTCCTTGACCCGGTCTACGTTCATACTTGAGATTGGTTGCGCGGACTCTTAACGGTTTCGTGCGAGAAGCCGAACGAGCAACGCCATCTGCGCGTGCATACGGTTCTCCGCCTGTTCCCAGACGACCGAGCGCGGACCGTCGATTACCTCGTCAACGACCTCTTTTCCGCGGTGCGCCGGAAGGCAGTGCATGAAGACTGCGTCTTCCGCGGCGTCTGCGAGCAGAGACGGTTCGACTCGGTACGGTTCGAAAGCCGACGCATCCTTGCCCTCTTCGCCCATACTAACCCACGTGTCGGTGTAGACGGCGTCGGCGTCGGCGACCGCCTCGTCGGCGTCTTCGGTGAGCGTCACCGCTCCGCCGTTGTCGTCGGCGAATTCGCGCGCCGTCTCGATGACCGACGCGTTGGGGCGGTGTTCGTCGGGGGTTGCGACGCGTACATCGACGCCGAACCGCGGCAGTATATGCAGGAGAGAGTGGCAGACGTTGTTGCCGTCACCGAGCCATGCGAAGGTGATATCGTCGAGAGCGCCGACCTGCTCTTCGAGCGTGTAGGCGTCGGCGAGCGCCTGACACGGATGGTTGAAGTCGCTCAGACCGTTGATGACCGGCACGGACGCGTGCTCGTCAAGCGCCTCTATATCGTCGTGCGCGCCCACGCGCGCCATGAGACCGTCGACATACCGCGAGAGTGCGCGTGCGGTGTCGGCGACGGTTTCGCCACGCCCCAGCTGTATGTCGTCCGAACTCAGAAAGACGGCGTCGCCCCCGAGCGTGTTCATACCCGCCTCGAACGAGACGCGCGTCCTCGTCGAGCGTTTCTGGTAGACCGTACCCAGCGTCGCGCGTCTCAGGGGTTCATCGGTCGGCGGGTCGTCCTTTATCGCCCGCGTATCGTCTATCAGGTCGCGGACGAGTTCCTTCGGAAGGCTGTCGAGTCTCACGAAGCCGTCGAACTCTGTCATGAAGGAACGTGGGCACACATCTTTATGAATCGGTCGGTGGACGTGACGCGCAACCCTTTTGCTGGAAGAGAGCCAACGTCCGCGTATGACGGAAGAATCTGAACCCGAAGCAGAATCTCAGAGCGACGCGGAGGACAGCGACAACGACGAACTTCAGAACGAGATACTTGGGGAACTCGAATCCGTCCACGACCCCGAGATACCCGTCAACATAGTCGACCTCGGACTCATCTACGACATGGAGTTCGACGACGGACAGGTGGACATCGACATGACGTTAACGAGCATGGGATGTCCGACGGCGGACTCCATCATGCGCGAGGTCGAACTCACCGCCGAACAGGTCGACTACCTGGCGGCCCTCCCCACCGAGCGGACGCTGTTCGACGGCCGACTCAAAGTCGTCCACGGCCATCCGGAGAACCCGGACCGCTACACCTACCCCGGAGAGTTCGGCCCCGGCCTCCTCGGCGAGGAGTCCGTGCTGGTCATGGGCCACACCCACGTCCAGCACGTCGAAGAGACAGCGGCGGGGGTGATCGCCAACCCGGGCAGCGTGGGCCAGCCACGGGATCGGGACCCGCGAGCGGCCTACGCGGTGCTGGATCTGGATTCGCTGTCCGTCGAGACCCACCGGGTCGACTACGACATCGGCCGGGTCGAGCGGGCCGTCGCCGAGGCCGATCTGCCCCTGGAGACCGCCACGCGGCTCCGTGACGGCCGCTAGACCGGCCTGAGTTCCGCCGAGAAGTGTCGGAGTGCCTCGTTCGGAGGCTCGGAGACGATCTCGTAGCCCGGCACCGACTCGGTGTTCTCGAGGACGGCCTTTGCGGTCTCGACGACGTGGTCGATGTGCTCGCGATGGTAGGTCCGACGCGGGAGCGCCAGCCGGACCAGATCGCGTCGATCCGTCCCCGGGAAGGCGAAGCTGCCGAGCTCGACGGTCCGCACCCCGCCCTCGCGGTAGAGTGCAACGACCAGCGCCTGGCCCGGGAACTGTGATTTCGGGACCTGGGGGAACATTGCCTCGGCGTCGATGTAGACGGCGTGACCGCCGACCGGCTGGTAGATGGGGACCCCGGCGTCGGCGAGCCGCTCACCCAGCGTCTGGACCTGGCCGACTCGCTGGGCGACGTACTCGTCCGCGACGGCCTCCCGCAGCCCCACCGCCAGCGCCTCGAGGTCCCGGCCGGCCATCCCGCCGTAGGTCGAGAAGCCCTCATAGAGGATCGCCCGCT
>JBKHFQ010000017.1:0-12625 GCA_046540135.1 Halobacteriales archaeon | reverse complement strand
GACTTCGACGACCGCGAGAACGAGGTCGACATGGTCTACGCCGCGAGCGAGATGACGCACGACAAGGTTGCTCGTCTCCGTAACGACGCAGGTGGTCTCGTCTGTGTCGCCGTCCATCCCGAAGCCGCACGTACGCTCGGACTCGGATATCTCAGCGACAAACTCGCCGAAGCGGGCGACGAAAGACTCGTCGACGCCGACCTCGAATACGACGACCGGTCGTCGTTCTCAACGTGGGTCAACCACCGCTCGACGCGGACGGGCGTCACCGACAACGACCGCGCCAAGACGATACGCCGCGTCGCAGACGCGGTCGAGACGGTTCTCGCAGGCGGTGTCTTCGACTTCCCGTCGGAGTTCCGCGCGCCGGGGCACGTCGCCGTTCTTCGCGGGCACGACGACCTACTCGACGGTCGTCAGGGGCACACCGAGATGAGCCTCGCGCTTGCGCAGGAAGCGGGTATCGTACCCGCTACCGTCGTCTGTGAGATGCTCGACGACGAGACGGGCGACGCCATGACCGTTGACGACGCGCGCCGGTACTCCGACGAGAACGGACTCGTCTTCCTAAGCGGCGAGGAGTTCGCGCGTCTCGTCCACTGATACCGATGCGTGTCGCCGTCGTCGGTGCGGGTCTTGCGGGTCTCGTCGCCGCGAACGAACTCGTCGACCGACACGACGTAACGGTCTACGAGGAAAACGACACGGTTGGCGGACGCGTCCGCTCAACTCGACGCGACGGCTACGTCTTCGACCGTGGGTTTCAGGTTCTCTTTACCGCGTATCCGGAGGCGCGCCGGTATCTTGACTACGACGCGCTTGACCTGCGGGACTACTCGCCGGGGGCGCTCGTTGCATCCGACGACGGCGTATCGACGCTCGCCGACCCTTTGCGCGCGCCACGCGACGCCGTCGCATCCCTACTCAACCGCGACGCGACCTTTGCCGACAAGCTACGCGTCCTACGTCTCCGTGTCGAACTCCGCCGCAAGACACGCGACGAGATTTTTGCGGGCGACGACACGACGACGCGCGACTACCTCCGCGACCGCGGTTTCTCGCCGCGGTTCGTCGAACGTTTCGCCGAACCGTTCTACGGCGGAGTGACGCTTGACCGTTCGCTCGGAACTTCGTCGTCGGTCTTTGAGTTCACGTTTTCATGCCTCTCACGCGGGCGTACCGTCGTCCCGGCGCGCGGTATGGGTGCGATAGCTGAACAACTTGCGAAAAGGGCGCGTGACGGCGGCGCGGAGGTAGTGACGGAGACGCTCGTCGAGGAAGTAGCTCCCAAGGACGGCGCGGTCGACATCGAAGCCGACTCGTCGGAGGAGTACGACTCCGTCGTGGTCGCAACAGACCCGCACGAGGCGGAACGTCTCACCGGTGTTGAGACACCCGACGGCGGAAAGGGATGTACGACAGCGTACTACGTACTCGACGAACCGCTCGGTGTCGGAAAGAAGCTCGTACTAAACGCCGACCCACGCGACGACGAACCGAACCACATCGCGCCGGTCTCGAACGTTGCGCCGGAACACGCGCCGGACGGAACGCACCTCGTGAGCGCGACATGGCTCGAATCCCGTGACGATGTCGACGCGCTCGACAAAGGAATGCATGACGCTATCGCACGTTGGGGGTTTGAGGTTGAAGCCGAGCGCGTACACGTCGACACCGTTGGGTTCGCGCAGTTCTTCCAACCGCCCGGATTCCGCGCCTCGCTACCGTCGAACGAAGCGCCCGACGGAAACGTCTTCCTCGCGGGCGACTACACCGAGGACTCGTCGATAAACGGCGCGATGCTGAGCGGGGGGCGTGCCGCCGATGCTGTCGAATCACTCTAACAGTTCGCGCGTCCTCCGGTGCCTGTAACGGAACATGAACCATGCGTTAAGCCGGAACGCGGGCGAACCCGCGCGTCCGAGGGTCCAGAGAGGCAGAGCGTACTCTACCTTGTCGCGCGCAACGGTACCGTCGCCGTCCGCCTTGAACTCGTGCGTATGTCGCCACCGCTTGAACGGTCCGTCCTCCATCTCATCGACGAAGTACGCGCGTCCGTCACCGCTCTCGCGTTCGACGATGACGGAGCGCCAAGAGACGCGCGGGAGCAAGCCGAGAGGCTTGAGCGAGACATCAACGGTCGAACCTTCTTCAAGAACGTCGGGGTTCGGCGTGCCGTCAGGTCCACGCGTTCCTTCGACGGTGAGGTTCATCCATCCGGGCGTCAGTTTCACGAGTCCGTCGGTCGTCGAATGGAACTCCCAGACATCGTCGAGCGGCGCGTCAATGCGGCTCTCGTAGGTGAAGGTTGGCACAGGGAACGTACGTCGGCGCGGGTGAAAAGCGCGTCGCCAAACAGCCGGAAGGTTTTACGTGACGGACGTTAACCCAAGAACGATGAAGACCCACGTCGTCCCCGTCGGCTTCGACTACGACCGTCTTATCGCTCCGCTCGTGCGCGACAAGGTCGACGTTGACCGTGCTGTCCTACTCGAAGGGTCGCGCGGCTCGGCGGACGTAGCGCGTAAGCTACGTGAGGACTTTGCGTCGTTGTTCGACGCCGAGACACGGACGGTCGAGATTCAGGATGTCTACGACTACGATGCCGTCTTCGCACGCGCGTACGGCGTCCTGCGTGACGAGCGCGACGAGGGCAACGAGGTCCGTATCAACGTAAGCGCGATGCCGCGCCCCGTCTCGTTCGCGTTCACGAACGCCGCACAGCATGTCGTGGTCGAGGACGAGGAAGCGCGTGGTAGCATACTCGCCTACTACACAGCACCGGAGCGGTACCTCGAAACCGAACTTGCCGAGGAGGTAGACGAACTCGTCCGTCTCATGCGCCGTCTCAAGAACGAGGGGCTGACCGACGCCGCGGAGAGCGAACTCGACGAGAGATACTCACGGGCGAACGACCTCCTCCGTGAGTTCGAGGAACGCGGTACGACCGTCGGCGCACGCCGGTTCGACGGTTCGCACCTCATAGAGATGCCTATCACGCCGCCCGCCGAACTCAAGAAGTTCGAGCGCACACTTCTGCGCGTCCTTGACGAAGTAGGTGTAGTCGACTCGGTCAGCGAACTCGCCGAGGTCGTCGCCGAACGTACGGGGCGCGAAAACACCGACTCGTTCCGCTCGAAGGTGATATACGACGCGCGTTCGCTCCGCGACAAGGGCTACGTGGAGCAGACTGAAAGCGGCAGGAGCCATGAGACACGTCTTTCGCATCTTGGTAGGCTATGGGTGCGTGCGCACGGGGAGGAGGGGGGGGAGGTATGAAAGCCAATGTCGCGCGACTTGCCGGCGCGTTCATGATACTGTCGCAGGGCGCGGCGACTTTCGTCCTCGGCGTCGAGTCTTCCGTCCTGCGAGTAGTTGTCGCAGTCGTCTTCTTCGTCGCGGGTTCGGCGGCTCTCGCAAGCCGTAAGGCGTCCGTGCCAGCCGGAGGTTTCGCCGCCCTCGTCGCAGGGGTATGGACCGCCTACATCGCGTACGTAGCGGGTTCGGAAGCCGTCGTCTACGAGATTCCGGTTCTCGCACTCGTCGGCGCGGGGTTTCTCGCGTACTCGTCGCGTTCCTCGTCTCAGTAAGACTTGGGGAGTCCGAGAGAGTTCTCGGCGAGGTAGTTACGGACCATCTCGTTCGGTATGGGAACGGTCTGCATCAGACGTGCGTTCACCCAGATAGAGAAGACCTCGTACTCCTTCGAGAAGCCCGCGCCTCCGTGGGTCTGTATCGCGCTACTCGCCGCCTCGGTGCTCGCCTCGGTCGCACGTAGCTTCGCTATGTTCGCCTCCGTCCCACACCCCTCACCGTTGTCGTACTTCCAAGCCGCCTTGTACGTCATCTCCCTTGCGGTAATCAGGTCGGCGTAGCCGTCGGCGAGAGGATGCTGTACAGCCTGATGTGTACCGATGGGTTCGCCGAAGACCTGACGGTCGTTGGCGTACTCCGCGGCGAGGTCAACGGCGCGTAGCCCGCTTCCGAGAGCACCCGCCGCGATAGATATACGTTCGGTGTTGAGCGTATCCCAGAGGTGGTAGAGGGCAACGTCCTTTGCGTCCGGACCTCCGAGTATATGTTTCTCGTCCAGACGCAGACCGTCGATATCGACCTGGAACTGTTTCTCGTACCACGGCACATGTAAGTCGAGCGGCGTCAGTTCGATACCGTCCTTTTCGGTGGGTTTGGGGACGAGGAACAGCGTGAAGCCGTGCGTCGGATTGCCGGGGTCGAACTCCGACGTACGCGCGACGAGAAGCATGCAGTCGGAGGTATCGACGCCGCTTATCCACATCTTCTGTCCGTCCACGACGTACCCGTCGCCGTCCTGTTCGGCGAAGGTATCCATACGGAGCGTGTTTATTCCCGCGTCCGCCTCGGTGAGTCCCATAGAGAACTGTGTCTCACCCTCGGATATCGCGGGAAGGTACTCCTGCTTCTGTTCCTCGGTGCCGTGTTTGGTGATGCCGACGCTACCGAAGATGGCGGTGAGCGCGAGCGATATACCGCCGGGGTCGCCGCCGCGGGACAGCTCCTCCAGAATTATCGCCATCTCCTGCATCCCCATGCCCGCGCCGCCGTACTCCTCCGGTACCATCGTCCCCACCAGACCCGTGTCTGAGAGGTCCTCCCAGTACTCCTCCGGGAACGTCCGGTTCTCTATGTGCTCCACAAAGTAGTCGTGCTCGTACTCGTCGGTGAAGTCCCTCACCGTCTCACGCACCATCCGTTGCTCTTCCGTCTCCGAGTAGTCCATGGTGTTATGACGGCGGGACGGTGGATATTGCTTGGGGCGCTTATTCGGGGGTACGTGCCACCCCTCGTTGAGACGGTCGGTCCCGGAACGTAGACGTGTCGCCGAGACGCGCCACAACCTCTTTGACGGTTGACCGCGTACTCAAAGTATGTTGTTCTGCGACACACCCGGTCAGTCAGCGGTCGCGGCTGTAGCCGGTGGGCTTATCGGTGGCGCGGTCGGTGCGACGCTCGGCTTCGGTATCGTAGGCGTCGCCGTTCTCGCGGGGGTACTCGGCGGCGCGGGCGACGTAGCCGCACATCTCATCAGGCGCGACGAACAGTTCCGAGAAGCCGTCTCGCGGGTTCGGCGGTAGGAACGCCCGGTAGACAGTCTTTTGCGTCGCGCGTCGCAACGCCGACCATGAGGTACGAGACACGCGGAGACGCCGGATGGCTCGTCTTCGACCGCCCCGAAAGTGCAAACGCCCTGAACGAAGAGACGCTCAACGAGGCGGTGGAACTGTTGGAGCGCGCCGAAGACGAACGCGTCGCAGTCTTTGCCGGAGAGGGCGAACAGTTCTGCGCGGGCGGTGACCTCGAAGCCATCGCGTCTATAGGCGGTCTCGACGAGGCGCGCGAATTCGCCGACGGGGTCGTCGAACTCCTCCGCGCGGTTGAGACGGCGTCTGTCCCCGTCATCGCGGCGGTCAATGGCGACGCATTCGGCGCGGGCTTTGAACTCGTCACGGCGTGCGACCTCGGTTTCGCCGTCGAAGAAGCGCGTTTCGGCATGCCGGAAACCCGCATGGGCGTACAGCCCCCTCTCACGGTCGAACGCGTCGCCGAAACAGCGGGTCGCAAACGCGTCTCCCAGCTCGCTCTGACCTGCGAGCCTATAGACGCGACGACGGCAGAGAACTGGGGTATCATCAACCGCGCCGTCCCCGCCGACGAACTCGAAGAAGAAGTCGCCGATACGGTCTCGTCGGTCGCGCGGTCGGACCGCGACGCCGCGCGTCTCACGAAGGAGCGCATCACTGCGCGGAGCGACTACGACGGTATCAAAGAACGCATGGCGCAACGCCTCTCAGCACCTGAGACGCGCCGACGTTTCCGCGCCGCGGCGGACGAAGTCGGAGACGGATAGCCACACAAAGCTTTTGATGGTAGCGCCGAACCGTTGGACATGGTTACCGGAATAGAGGTTGGGCTACTCGTACTCGCCGTTCTCGTACTCGCCGCCGTCTACCTCACGATGAAGGTGGTAAAGCCGCTCGCGTACAACGCTATCGTGGGACTCATACTGCTCGCCGCGGTCAACTTCATGGGTTCGGGATTCGTCGAAGTCGATATAACGCTCTTTGCGGTCGCGCTCGTCGCAGTCGCGGGCGTTCCGGGCGTCGTCCTCGTCGTCCTTCTATCGTTCCTCGAAATTGCCTTCGTCCCCGAAGCCGCCGCTGTCGTCGTTCTCTGATTCGGACTTTTAATAAGAAGCCGACGCCTAACCCCGCGTATGTCAGACGACTCGGACCTGCGCCTCCCCGACGACGACGAGGTGCTCGGCATCGTCGAGTCGATGCTCGGCGCGAACCGTCTGAAGGTACGGTGCATGGACGGCGAGACAAGGACGGCGCGTATACCGGGACGTATGAAGAAACGCGTCTGGATAAACGAGGACGATGTCGTCATCGTTGAACCGTGGGACTGGCAGGACGAGAAGGCGGACGTGAAGTGGCGGTATGACAGCCAAGAGGCGGACAGACTGCGCGAGGAAGGCTACCTCTGAACCGCGACAGTACGTTCGGACGGGTTAGCGACAGATTCAAGTACGTACGTTAATGAGGTAAGACCGGAGGAAACGTCTTTGGAAGTCTCTGGCAAGCTCCTGTGTCTGGTTAGTTCGCGCGTCGAGGAAGAGGACGGCTCTTACGTCGTAGAGATACCCGAAAGCGAGATTGATGACGGGGATGTTCGGGTGGGAGAGGTCTACAGCGTCGGTATCGTCGACAAGGACAGCGGAAAGCCGGAGTCGTCGGGTGGAGGAGGTCAGCTACAGCCGCCCGTCGAGGAAGGCGAGATTCGGTACGTCGAGATAGAGGACCTAGGCAAGCAGGGCGACGGAATCGCGCGCGTCGAGCGCGGCTACGTCATCATCGTCCCTGACGCCGAGGTCGGCGACCGCGTCAAGGTCGAGATAGACGAGGTCAAGGAGAACTTCGCGGTCGGAGAGGTTCTGGAAGAGGACGCCTTCGACTGATTCGACCGACTGACGCAAACCGTACAGGTTTTGTGCCCCGCCTACGACGGTTACGGTAAGCCGGGGTAGTCTAGTCTGGTAAGGCGCCTGCCTCGAGAGCAGGTGGGCGTAAGCCCACAGGGGTTCAAATCCCCTCCCCGGCGTACTAAGAGTTTTTCAGCAGAGAACTTGGGTGACGTAGACCTCGCGCGTCTCCCGGTCTATATGCATGCCTATACCTTGGCGCGTGTAGTTGCCGTCGTCAAGGTACTCTATCGTCTCTTCGGTGCTCTCCTCCGATGCTTCGCCGTCTTCAACCCTCCGTAGCTCGGCGATCTTAAGCGGCGGACTTAGCTCGTCCCTGTCGCTGAACCAGACACCGCGCATATCACGCACGAGTTCCTCGTGGTCGGATATTACGTCCACCCTATCCCTCTGGTGCAACGCCCGACCGTCGCTCTCCCAGTCGAGGTTCTTGTTGCGCTGATACAGCCAACGCCCGTACGTCTCCACAGGCTCCCTACAGACACCCTCGTAGCGCACGCTCAGGTTGCCGTACTCGGGGTTCGTGGTGACGTTCCTGTCCTCAGGCATCTTGTCGTCCGGAACCTCCGGACCTATGAACTCCAGCTCCTCCATAACCCGGCTGTGCTCCTGTGCTATCTCGCGCAGATTAGGGTCGCACAGGAGCGGCTCCACGCTGTCGTTCCCGTGCGTCGTACGGAGCTGGTTGAGTTCTTCGTGTAGCATAGCCTCAGCCTGCCGTTCGTCGAAAGGAGGTCCGATACGCGAGTAGACGCTATCAACGTCCTCGGTCTCCTCCGGTGAGATGGTGCTCCCCTGTACGTCGCACTCCGCCGACATGTTCGACGTATCAACGTCTATCTCCTCGGCGGTCGTGCCGTTGTCGCCGTCGTCTTCACCGTTGTCTCCGCCCCCGTCGCCGCCGTTCGTGCCCGCACCTCCGTCCGTCCCGTCTCCGTCAGCGTCCGTATCGTTGTTGTCCTGCGTCGAGTCGACACAGCCTGACAGAGCGCCCGCGAGCACGAGGCAGAGACCGATAACCAGTACCAGCTTCTTCTTGTCCATGCTCTCGTCGAGATTGTTTCCCGTCCGACTTAAGCCTAAGCCCTGACGCGTTAAGGCGCAACGCCGACCGTCAGAAGCGTTCCCCACCTCCTGTACCGGTCGACCATCGACCCGCGGTCGTCCCAGCCGTCGGTCGGGAAGGCATCGGCAGGCGGTATCTCCACATCCTCGTCAGGTATGAGGTCCTGTTCGGCGACGTATAACCCCGCCTCACGGAAGGCGTCACGGTACTCGGCGCGGCTCCAGAGCGTCATGTCCACGTCGACCTTTTCCTGCCAGCGGTGCGTCTCCTCGCTCTCCTCGAAGAAGTTTACGGCGCAGTATAAGACGCCGCCCGACCGGAGGACTCGGCAGACCTCGGAGAGTGCTTCGAGAGGGTCGCGGGCGTAGTAGAACGCCTCCATCGAGAAGACAGCGTCGAATGTCGCGTCGTCGAAAGGGAGTGACCCGAAGTCGCCGCGCACGTACCCCACGCGGTCGTCTTGGGTGTAGTCGCGCGCGTTACGGAGCATCTCCGGCGACGCGTCGATACCGTAGGCGCGTCCGACGCCGTGGTCGCGTAGCGCGCGTAACGCGTAACCCGAACCCGTTCCGAGGTCAAGAACCGTGTCGTCCTCCTCAACAGGCATACGCGCAAGGGCATGCTTGGCGGTGTGCCAGTGCCGCTCCTCCATACCCCTGTCGCGCCCTTCGCGCGCCCAGTCGTCGAACTCCTCACGTACGTTCATGGAGACGGTACGGCACGGTGGTTCACGACGGTTACGGTAGGCGTCGGTCGGAAGAAGCTTGAGGGGATACGTACGCGGTCGGTCCCGGTTCGGGAAACTCATAATACACTAAGGTACGTCGGTTCGGATATGAGAGGTTACAGATGCCCGACATCTGACGCACACGGCACGAGATGACCATGACGGAAGAGACCGAGGTCGGACGCCGTATACTCCGTTTCGCCCCGACGGGCGCTGTCGCGGCGCTCGCCGGTGTGTCGGCGCTCGCGGGTTCGTACGCGGTCGCAGGGTTCAGGGACGGCTTCGTGGTCGCGCCGGTGGAGAGCTTTATGACCGCGGTTATGCCCGATACAGCGGTCAACTTCGCAATCATGGTTCTCGGGGACCTTGGACAGAGCCTCAACCTTGTCATGGCTTTCGTCGTCGCGGTCGCTCTTTTCGGCTCGTTCGGTCTTCTTGGGGTCGCCGTCTCACGCCGCGCGTCGGTCGCCGGAACGACGTTCACGTTACTCCTTTCTTGGGCAACGGCGTACGGTCTTACGGGCGCACCGGTCCTCGCGGTCGGCGCGGCGGTCCCGCCCGCTGTGGTCGTCGTTCTCGCCGAGTTCCTAAGCAGGTATCCGGAGCCGAAGGACGAACCCCACGGACGCAGGGAGGTTCTAGGAACAGCGGCGGCGTCGCTGGTCTTTCGATAGTCTCGTACCTCTTGGGCTCCTCGGTGTCCTCGTCAAGCGTACCCAACGAGACGCCTCTGTCAGGGTTGGAGGAGCGCGAGGCTGACCGTCTCCTTTCCGCCGCAGACGAGCGCTCGCTTGACGTGGAAGGTCTGGAGTCTCTCGTGAGCAACGGATTCTACGGCGTCGACATAAACTCCGTCGACCCCGATATCGACGCGTCAGACTGGACGCTGACCGTCACAGGGGAGGTTGAGGAGGAGGTCACGGTGACGTACGACGAACTCGTCTCGATGGAGACGGACCACCGTTTCAACACGCTCAGATGCGTCGGCGAGAGGCTGAACGGTCGCAAGATGGACAACGCGCTCTGGACAGGCGTTCCTCTCTGGGACATCATCGGGCGCGCGGGTCCGAGAGGCGACTGCGAATGCGTCATGCTACGCGCGGTCGACGGCTACTACGAGGAGTTCCCGATTGACGCGACCCGCGACGGCTTGCTTGCCTACGGCATGAACGGTGACGCCCTACCACGCAAGCACGGCTATCCCGCGCGCGCCCTCATACCCGGACACTGGGGTGAGATAAACGTCAAATGGATAACTGAGATAGAGGTACTCGACGAGGAGGCGACGGGCTACTGGGAGGAGCGCGGATGGCAGGGAACAGGTCCCGTCGTCACGGTGGCGAAGCTACACGTCGTAAACGACCTTTCCGACGGACGCAAGCAGGTCGCGGGTCACGCCTACGCAGGGACCCGCGGCGTTTCTGCGGTTGAGGTATCGACCGACGGCGGGGAAACGTGGGACGAGGCAACGCTGTCGGAGCCGCTTCCTGAGACGGCTGGTGAACCGCCCGAAGAGACGGGACAGACGCCGTACGGCGAGGATGTTTGGCGTCAGTGGGTGTACGAGTTCAGGGGCGATGACGGCGATACCGTCACCGTTCGTGCGCGCGACGGTAACGGAAACCTCCAACCCGAGGAGGACCGCGGTAGGTTTCCGTCGGGTCCGTCGGGATGGGTGTCGCGGCAGGTCTGACACGACAGTAGCTAACGGGAGGGTGGTCAGTTGCTCGGCGACTCAGTCGCACTATACGCCCGAACAGGACGAGGTCGGAATTCTGATACAAAAAGGAACCGTTAACCGAAAGCGGGAACAGCCTACAAACATGGGCTTCGGGAGAGCGCGGAGATGGTTCGAAAGCCTGTCGCCGTTCCACCACGCTGCCATCGCCGTCCTCCTGCCTGTCGCCGGATTCGGTCTGCTCCTTCTTGGATTCGTCAACTCGGTCATACCGTCGGCTTACATAGCGGTCGCCAGCTTCATTTCCTTCGGTCTACTCATACCGTCAGCCGTCATCTACGTTCTGGCTATCTACATCAGGGAAGAAGACTGAGGCTTCGCACAACCATGCGTCGACCGGGAACTGAAAAACGGTCGCTACGCCGCGCACCATGTTTGCTTAGTGCGCCGACCGGGAAACTGAACACGGTCACTTAGCCCACTATGTTCGCTACTTTCTCTGCTCAATCCTGGTCTTGCTCCTTCGCTCATTAGGTTCGCTCAGTGCGCCGACCGGGAATTGAACCCGGGCTATGAGCTTGGGAAGCTCATGTGCTACCACTACACCACCGGCGCTCACTCGTTCCACTCGTTCGCGCCGTACCTCGCTCCGCTAAGCTCAGCGAGACACCGGCGCTCGTTATCGACTTGGTGCCGTGCCAACTAAGCTTTACCCTCTCACTCGACGCGTTCAAGGAGGTCGTCAACGGACGGACGGTCAAGGTAAGAACCGTCGCGGTGGAGAAGGAGGACGAGGCTATCCGAGCCGTCGAAAGCGTCTGTTAGGCTGTACAGGTCGGCTCAGTCGCCGACGTTCGGATACGCGCGTTCTGGGGCTTTCGTTTTTGACATGATGAAAGTAGGAACCGTTAACAGTTCAAGCCACCGACGTTAGGTCATGATAGGCGTCGATGAGGCTGGGAAAGGTGCCGTCGTCGGTAGCATGTACGTCTCAGCCGTCGAGTTTGACGCCGGTTTCTCCGTCCCTGACTCGAAGCGCGTTTCGTCGGAGAAACGCGAGCGCCTCGCCGAGCGCATCCGGGAAACGTGCGCCGTCGCCGTCATTCAGGTAACCGCGGACGAGGTAGACGATTACGTCGGTGACGGTGGGGGCGGAATGAACGACCTGATGGTTGAGGCGCACGCCCGCGCCGTCAAGGAGCTGAACGCTTCGGGACGCGTCGTCTGTGATGCAAGCGATGTCTCCGCCGAACGTTTCGCACGGCGCGTCGGTGCTCGCGTCGATAATCCCGTCAAGGCGGAACACGGTGCCGACGAAGCCTACGACGCCGTCGGGGCGGCGAGCGTCGTGGCGAAGGTGGAGCGCGACGCGGGCGTATCGTCGTACGGCGCAGGAAGCGGCTATCCGGGCGACCCGTCTACCGTCGAATACCTACGCGCTGAAGCACCGGAGTATCCGGCGCACGTACGCGAGTCTTGGAGTACCGCCGAACGGGTAGCGCGCGAGAAGAGACAGAGCCGTTTTGGCGACTTCCGTTAGCTCAGTTGTCCTTGCCCTTCCCCGTGATGAGTTCGCGGAGTATCGAACCGTACGCCGGTCGGGTGACGAGGACGCCTATGAGGACGCCGACGATTGTGACGACCGCGAAGCCGGAGATACGTCCGAGACCGAGGTAGGCGAGCGGTAGCATCGCGCCGATGGTCGTGGTCGCCGCCATCCCGATTACGATGAAAGCGCGCTTGAGGCGCTTGCGGTAGACGTCGGCGCTTTCGACGCCGCCGCTCTCCTGAACTTCGTCGGCGATTATGATAAGGTCGTCAACGCCCGTACCGATGACGGCGATGAGACCTGCGACGTACGCGAGGTCAACGTTGAAGTTGAAGACCGCCGAGAACCCGAGCAGCGCGACGACCTCCGCGACGCCCGTCAGGACAGTAGGGACTGCGATACGCAGGTCACGGTAACGGAAGTAGATGACAGCACCGACGCCTAGCACGGCGAGGAAGGCGATAACGAGCGAGAACTGCTTGAACTGTTCGCCCTGCCGCGGACTGATCGTGGTCGACGAGACGACCTCAACCGGCGTGGCGAGAGCGCCCGAACGAAGCGAGACGCTGACGACCTGCGCCTCA
>JBKHFQ010000016.1:0-12821 GCA_046540135.1 Halobacteriales archaeon | reverse complement strand
TTCCTGCTGCGAACGTAGACCTCGAGACCGACGTTGAGGTACGCGGCGACAGGGACCGTCTCAGAACGGTGTTCGAGAACCTATTCAGGAACTCCGTCGAGCACGGCTCAACCGGAGGTCAGAGACGGTTCGACGCCGACAACGACCTTTCCGTTGAGGTCGGGACCGACGACGACTGCATCTTCTACGTTGAGGACGACGGACCGGGGATGCCTCCGGAGGAGCGCGAACACGTATTCGAGGGCGGTTACAGCACCAAGGACGACGGCGCAGGCTTCGGTCTTTCGACGGTGCGGCGGACCGCAGAGGTCCACGGATGGTCCGTGCGTGTCACCGACGGCGACGACGGTGGAGCGCGCTTCGAGTTCGTCGACGAAGACGAGCGTTAACCGCGGGCTTTTTTGCGACCGCGCCGTATCTCACCGCATGGAAGACCTCGACAGTTCCTTTCTGGGAAGGGCGCGCGACTGCGCCGACTTCGTACGCGACGCCGACGACCTCCTCCTCATATCGCATATCGACGCCGACGGTCTGACGAGCGCGGGTATCGCTTCGACTGCTCTCGACCGCAGCGGTGTTGAACACGAGACTCGTTTCTCGAAGCAGTTGGACGACGAGGACCTCAACGAGATAGAGGACGCGGGGTACGACACGGTTCTCTTCACCGACTTCGGAAGCGGTATACTCGACGAGGTGGTCGAACGCGACTTCACTCCTGTCGTGGCGGACCATCACCAGCCTGCACCCGACGCCGAGACGGAGTACCATCTCAACCCTCTCCTGTTCGACATCGACGGTTCGTCGGATATTTCGGGCGCAGGTACGGCGTACGTCCTGGCGCGGGCGCTCGAAGACGAAATCGACAACCGCGACCTCGCCGCTCTCGCGGTAGTTGGCGCTGTCGGCGACATGCAGAACCAGGGAGGAGGACTAAGCGGCGCGAACCGTGTCGTCGTACGCGAAGGCGTTGAGGCAGGCGTCTTGGAGGCTAAGCAGGACCTCCTCCTGTTCGGCAGGCAGACGCGCCCCCTTCCGAAGCTTCTGGAGTACTCGACCGATGTCTTCGTTCCGGGCGTTTCTAAGAACTCTACGGGCGCAAAACAGCTAATCGAGGACGCAGGCATCGAAGCCAAGAACGACGGCGGATGGAGGTACTGGGTCGACCTTGACGAGGGAGAGCGTCAGGCGTTGATGAACACTCTGTTCGAGAAATGTATGCAGAACGGCGTCGATGCCTCGGACATCGAACGCCTCGTCGGCGAAACGTACACGCTACTTGACGAGAATCCGCGGACTGAACTCCGGGACGCGAGTGAGTTCTCAACGCTTCTCAACTCGACGGCTCGTTACGAGCGTGCCGACGTAGGCTTCGCCGTCTGTAAGGGCGACCGCGGAGAGGCGCTGGCGGAGGCGCGCGAACTCCTGCTCGGACATCGACGTAACCTCCGTAACGGCGTCGAGTACGTCGGTAAGAACGGCGTGACGAAGCTCGACAACGTCCAGTACTTCGATGCCGGCGACGAGATACAGGATACCATCGTCGGAATCATCGCCGGGATGAGCTACTCGAAGTCGTGCGTCGACAGGAGCAAGCCCGTTATTGCGTTCGCCGATGTTGAGGAGGAGGGCGAAAAGAAGGTGTCGTCGCGCGCTACGAAGTCGCTCGTCCGACGCGGCTTGAACCTCGCCGAGGTCATGAGCGAGTGCTCGTCGGCGGTCGGAGGCGACGGCGGCGGTCACGACATCGCTGCGGGCGCGACGATACCCGAAAACGCGGTCCAAGAGTTCGTCGACGAGGTTGATTCGGTCGTCGACGAGCAGATTTCTTAGCTCCTTATCGGTATCTCGCGCTCGACGGGTTCCATGGCGTAGTAGTGGAGGAATATATCTCTGCCTCCGACGGAGAGGTACGCCTTTCCGAGGTAGAGGTCTCCGAACTCGCGGACGCGCTCCTTGAGACGGCGGAGAGCGTACGGGTTCTCGCGCACGTCGTAGTCAAGCACGAGAGCGCCGCCGTCCCTGTCTCGTTCGACGTAGCTCTCGAAGCCGTACCTCTCAAACGTGAGCGGTCCGTATCCGAGACGGTTGACACCGTCCTGTTCAGGCGCGGGCGTATCGCCTAGACGCATCCCGGACCAAGGTGCGTACCGAGCGGCGGTCTTCCAGACCGAGGTACTCGCGGGTCCGCGTCCAGCGAGTACGGCGCCGCGCATTTCCCCCTGCGGCGGTTCGTCGGGAACGTCGGCGTCCTCGTACAGCGCGTTTAGGTCGTCAAGGTCGGCGTCGCGTAGGTCTTCGAGACGCATACGGTCTTGTTCGTCGGGTGACGTATCAATCTGACGCCGGTACGCGGTAAGACTTTACTTCGTGTCCCGCGTACCACCACCGAATGTCTACGAAAGTCGCGTTCGTCGCCCACGGCTTCGCGGACGACTACTTCACGCCGTGGTGGAGACCGGTGCGGGAGAAGTTCGAGTACTGGGGCTACGACATCGTCGAGGTAAACTTCGATGGTCTGGCGCGTACCGTCGACTCGCCGCGGAAGTACGCCGAGAAGGTCGAGGTCCGCGTTCAGGGGATGTACGATGAACTTGAAGAGGAGTACGAGGGCGCGGAGATAGTCGTCGTGGGTCACTCGATGGGAGGTATGGTTGCGCGGTACTTCGTCGAAAAACTCGGGTACGAGGAGCAGGTCGACAAGATACTGACGTTCGGTTCGCCGCATCAGGGTACCTTGGTGGGCGTCCCCTTCAGCCTGCCAGTCTTCGGCAGCAAGGGGGCACGCGACCTTTCGCCCGGAAGCCAGTTCCTGAAGACGCTTAACGAGCCGGGTCTCGCAGACGGGGTCGACTACTGCGCCGTCTACACGCTCAACGACCCCCTGATTATACCGCGGAAGAACGCCAAGCTTCCCGAAACGCGCGAAGGAGACAGAAACGTCCGCGTGGGCAGGATCGTCCAGGAGATATTCGACGGCAGTCTCTCCGAACTCACGGGTGGAACGGGGGAGTGTATCAGAAGAGACGACTTCCTGACGGGACACGTCACGATGTTCTACAACGACGATACGTGGGAGGGTGTCGCGGAGTTCCTCGGCGAAGAAGACGCAGGCGAGAGCGTACGCGGCGACCTCCGGAGGGACGTTAGGGACGACGCACAGTGGGTCGTGGAAGGCGTTGCCGACCGCGCCCGCACCATATACAGACGCGTATCCGGCGCGTAGCTAACGCACGACGACGACAGGGACCGGCGACCGACGCACGACGGTCTCGGCGACGCTTCCGAGAACAACCCGCGATACCCCGGTGCGTCCGTGGCTACCCATGACGACCACGTCTACGTCGTTACCTTCTACGTAACGCAAGACTGCGTCGTCCTCGTGTCTTCCCACGGCGAGCTTCCTTTCGATACCGACGCCTTCGCGTTCGACATCAAACCCGTCGAGTATCTCAGCCGCCTCGCTCATAAGCACCTTCGAGGCTTCGACGACCTCGCCCTCGTCGCGGCTTGTGTCCGATGGATGGAAGACGTGAAGAACTGTAACGCGCGAGGCGTCGAACTCGTCGAGCGCCCATTCAAAAGCCTTCTGCGCCTGCGACGAGCCGTCGACGGGTACGAGTAGGTGTTCGACCATGTTGGTGCGTCGGGCGCGCGAAACATAACCGTGTCGCCGGTGTCCGCGTCAGTTGCTCTCCTCGGCAAGTCCGAGCTTGCGGCGCTCGTCGCGTACCTGCTTTATCGTGCCGTGGCACAGAACGCGTGTCATGCCGAGAGATACGAGGTAGAAGCCCGACAGAGGCGTTGCGACGACTACCATCGTAAACGGGTCGGGGGAGGTGACGAGAGCGCCGATAACAAAGACGACGACCGTGAAATGTCTCCACTTGCTCTTGAGCGTCTCGTAACGGACAAGCTTCGTCGAGACGAAGAAGTACATAACAGCAGGCATCTCCGCCATTACGCCGACAAGGAAGGTTACGATAAAGACGAAGTCGACGAACTCTCCGACGGTGAACGTCGCCTCCATGCCGCTCTCGACGATGGAGTTCGAGAGTACGCTGACGAGGACGGGTATCATGCCGTAGTAGGCGTACGCCGCACCGACGACGAACAGGACGGCGACGACCGAGGCGCGCAAAACGTAGTAGAACGGCGAGCCGTCTCCGGTTATGACGTTCTCAGATACGAGCGTCTCGCGCGAGTAGTAGACGACGAAAGGGACGGTCGCAACCGCGCCCACAAGCGCGCTGTACTTGACAACGAGGAAGACGAACTCAAAGATTTCGAGCTGTACGGTATCGACCTGTGCCGCGAGTTCTGGCGGCATGTTAGAGACGGTCTGTCGGCGTATCGCGGCGACCCCGTGGTATATTAGCCAGTAGAAGGCGACCGACGCGACGACGAGAAAGACCAAGCCGAGCTTCTTCGAGTGAACGCGCATATCTTCGAAGACAGCGCCTGCAACGTCGATGAGACCACGGTCCATGACTGCGTCAACGCCCGCCTCCGCGGCGGAACGCGTCGCCGCCTTTGCGCCCTCGGCTGTGGCGCTCGAAGGAGGCGCGACGGCTTCGTTCCCGACAGACATGGATGGCTCAGCTGTCCCTACCGACGTTTCCTGTTCCTCAAGCCTCTCGCTTGCGAAGACACGTACGGCACCGAGACCGACCGCGTAGACGCCGACGAGGGGACCGAGTACGACCAGCTGAGTCATGGGGTCAGGAGAGGTTACGAGCGCCGAGATGACGGCGGCGACGAGGACGAAGTGTCGCCACTTGTCGCGGTAGAAGCTGTACGAGACGAGACCCGACCGTACGGTGAAGGTCATCACCAAGGGGAGCTGTGCGGCGACGCCGAAGATGACGGAGTAGACGAGAACGAAGTCGACGAAGCTCGATATACGGAAGAAGGGACGGACGCCTGCACGCACCGCAACCGCGGCGACGAACTGCATTATGTACGGCACCATGACGAAGTAGGCGTAGGCGACGCCGAGTACGAAGAGAGCGGAGACGCCGACGAGGAAGCCGGCGATACGGAGACGTGATGTCGAACTGCTGAACCAGATGCCTCGGCTTTTCAGCGAGTCTCGCGCGAAGTAGATTACCACGGGTACCGTGAGTAGAACGCCTGCGATAACGCCTATCTTCGCCTGCAGTAGTATGACCTCAAACGGGTTGACGAAGGATGTCTCAACCTCGTATCCCTGCTCGGCGGCGCGTGCAAGCGTCTGACCCTGTATCTTGTCGAACAGGTACATCCGGAGAAACAGAATCGTGCCTACGAGACCGAGGAGGAAAGTGACGAGGACCTTGACGAGGTTCTCGCGAGCCGCGTCGAGGAGGTCGTAGGCTCCGCGCGCGAATCCACCGGTGTCGGTCATCGTCGGTGGTTGGTCGCCGCCGCGTATCAACCTTTCCGCTTACCGCCGTCCAACGCAGGCTTTATGCGCGGAGCGACCCTACCGCCGCTGTGTCGCTCGAAACCGACGAGGAAATGCCTCTGACGGCGCACATAGAGGAGCTCGTGCGCCGGGTGATGGTCGTCCTAATCGCTTCGACCGTCGTTATGGCTGTCGCATTCGCCTTCTCCGATGGTCTACTGAGGACTATCTGGTACAACTTCGTAGACTCCGACCCGCACGTATACCGTCCTTTCGGTGAGATACTGACACGTCTTAAGCTCAGCGCCGTCGTAGGTCTAGCGCTCGCCACACCCGTCCTCGTCTACGAGACGTTCGAGTTCATGAAGCCGGGTCTGTACCCGAACGAGCGCCGTTACTTCCTGTCGGTGGTTCCCGTCTCGCTCATCCTGATGATGCTTGGACTCGCTTTCGCGTACTTCTTCGCTCTCCCTCTCCTGTTCCGTTACTTCATCTTCTACTCGGAGGACGTGGCGACGGCGGGTCTGGGTCTGAGCGAGACGTTCAACATCATACTCCTCGTCGCGCTCGCCTTCGGTATCGTCTTCCAGATTCCGCTTTTGATGACCTTCGGCGTAAAGATGGAGGTGGCGTCCGTCCGGTGGTTCGAAGCGAAACGCGTCTACGTCTGGGGCGGATGCATCACCGTCGCGGCGCTCCTCGCGGGTTCGCTCGACCCGACGGGCGTAGCGGGTCTTATGGTGGCGTTGACGATGGTGACGCTGTTCGAGACGACGCTTCTGGGTCTCAAGATAGCGCGGTAGCGCGTCACGTCAGATTTAACGCGGAGGCGCGCGACGGTTCCGCATGGAAGAAAAAGACCTGTACAAACGCCTCACGCGTGAGTTCCACGACGCCGCAGGGATAGACCACGAAGGAACGAAGGAAGACCAGCTTCTCTGGGTCTCGATGATGACCGAGGAGGTAGGCGAACTCGCCGAGGCGGTCAACAAGGACAAGGACGACGCTCTCGGCGAGGAGCTCGCAGATGTCGCAATCGTGGCGTTCGGTATGGCGCGTATCTGCGGGGTCGACATGCGCGAGGAGTTCGTCGAGAAGATGGAGTACAACGTCGAAAAGAGCGGTGCGAAGACAGAGGGCGGTAAGGTCGTCGACGACGCCTAGACGGCTTCGGGTAGCTTCTCTGCGCCGGTGTCGGCGTCCGCAACGTCGAAGATGTAACGCGTCTCAACCTCGTGTCGCGTCTCGCCCATCTCGTTGAGTGCGTCGGCGTACTCCATCAGGGTTAGCATCTCGCCTTCGGGCTTCAGAACCTCGTCCATCACGACACCGATGACGGTCTCGTCGCTCTTCATGAAGTACTCCCAGTCGTCGTAGTCGCCGTAGAGATGGAAGCCGGCGTCGATACCGTCGACCTCGTCGGGTTCAAGCGCGCGAGCCTCTACAACCTGCCCGTCCTCGACATCCATGTACGCGTACGCTTCGTAGTCATCGGTCACGAAGTTTTCGAGTTGATGTACGAGGCTGTCGAGATGCGGCGGCAGGAAGTCGCGTAGCTCGTCGGACATCTCGTCGACAGCCTCGACGTACGTCGGGTCGGAGTCGAAGAGCGCCTCCGACTCTTCAAGCAGGGCGCGCATCTCGTCGGAGAGGGCGTTACGGACGCTCTCGTCAAGAAGGCTAAACGACTTGTAGACCGGCTTGTCGATTCCCTCGCGTTTAATTTCGCGCTCGATTGCGTCGGGAAGGTCGTCCCAGATTTCGTCGGGCATCCTGTCGATTCCGAGCATCTCGTCGGGAACGTCGTCGAGCGTGTGTTCGTCGAGCGGCATGTCGCGTATCTCGAAGACAAAGTCGCCGTCGAACTCCTCGCCCCAGTCACGTATGAGGTTACGGAAACGGGGATTGTCGTTAAGGGTCTCGCGGTACTTGTCGTACCACTCGACGGTCGGGAACCAAGGCATACGTCGTACTCGGAGCGCATCCGTATATACCTTAGCCCGCCGGAAACCCGCGCGTTTTTGTAAAAGCCCCACGAACTCGGACCGTGATAGCCGTAATCGACAACGGCGGACAGTTCACCCATCTCGAAGGACGCGCCCTACGCGAACTCGGCGTCGAGAACGAGGTCGTCGACAACGAGACGCCCGTCGACGACGTACTCGCCGAGGCGGACGGCGTCGTCCTCAGCGGCGGTCCTTCGCGCGACGAGGCGGGGAACAGCGCAGAGTATCTGGAACGCGACGTTCCGGTTCTCGGAATATGTCTCGGTCATCAGATAATCGCCGACCATTTCGGCGGCGAGGTCGGTTCGGGCGAGTACGGCGGCTACGCCGACGTAGAGGTCGAGATACTCGACGACACCGGCGTACTCGCGGGACTCGGCGACAGTATCTCAGCATGGGCGTCGCACGCCGACGAGGTGAAACGCGTACCCGACGGCTTCGTCCGCACGGCGAGGAGCGAGGTCTGCGGGGTCGAGGCGATGCGCCACGAGACGCGCCCGGTCTACGGCGTCCAGTGGCATCCTGAGGTGTCGCATACGGAAGGCGGCGACCAAGTCTTCGAGAACTTCGTCGAGATTGCTCAGAGCCGGTAGGTAGCACCGTCGTCGGTGTCCTGTACCTCCACACCCGCGTCTTCAAGCGCGTCACGTACGGCGTCCGCCGTCTCGTACTCACCGTCGTCGCGCATCTCGTCGCGTAACGCGAGAACCGACTCTACGACGCGGCGGGCGTCGCCGTCACCGCGCGAGAAGTCGAAGCCCAGTACGTCGCCCGCGAGTTCTCCGAGCGTTCGCCACGCCTCGAAAAGTCCGACGTAGTCGTAAGGTGTCTCCTCGACGTGCGCGTTAACGGCGTCCACGATACCGTCGAGCGCGGCGAGCGCCTCCGGCGTGTTGAGGTCGTCGTCCATCGCGGCGACGAACGCGTCATGCGCCTCACGCGTCGCTTCACGCAGTGCGTCGTCACGCTCCTTCGCACGTGCCTCCGCCGAGTCCATCGCCTCCTCGCAGACGCGGTGGGCGTTACGCAGACGCTCCCAACGGACAGCACCGTCGTCGAGAGCCTCGCGCGTGAAACGCTGAGGCTTCGTGTACCGCGTGCTCACGAGGAATGCGCGTATCTCGTTGGCGTCGTACTCGTCGAGAGCATCGTGTACTGTCCAGAAGTTACCGAGTGACGACGACATCTTCTCGTCTTCAACGCGGAGCGGTCCGACGTGTAGCCAGTAACGCGTGAACTCCTCGCCCGTCGCCGCCTCGCTCTGCGCAATCTCGTTCTCGTGGTGCGGGAAGACGAGGTCGCGCCCCCCGCCGTGTATGTCGACCGTCTCACCGAGATGCGTCGTCGACATCGCGCTACATTCGATATGCCAGCCAGGACGCCCTTCACCCCAAGGCGACTCCCACGTCGGCTCCTCGGCGCTCGTCTCGTCCGCAAGCTTCCAGACGGCGAAGTCCTCCGGCGCGTCCTTCGCGGTCCCCTCCTCGCCCTGTTCGAGTTCGTCGACGCGCTGTCCCGAAAGCTTCCCGTAGCCGTCGAACTCCGAGACATCGAAGTAGACGCCGTCGTCCGCCTCGTACGCGTAGCCGTGTTCGACGAGATGTTCGACCATCTCGATGATGTCGTCGACGTGTTCGGTTACGTGCGGGCGTACGTCGACGCGGCGCAGGTTGAGCGAGACCATGTCTTCGTAGACCTGTTCGGCGTAACGCGCGGCGACCTCGGCGGCGGTCCGTTCCTCTTCCTCGGCGCGCCGGATAATCTTGTCGTCAACGTCGGTGACGTTCTCTACGTGCTTCACGTCGTATCCCTTGTGCTCCAGATAACGGTGGAGAACGTCGAACGAGACCCATGTGCGTGCGTGTCCAAGGTGTGGGTCGTCGCTGACGGTGAGACCGCAGACGTAGAGGAGAACGCGGTCGTCGTCTAAGGGTTCGAAGACCTCCTTTTCACCCGACAACGTGTTTGACAGACGGAGTTCGGTCATCGTTCTTTAATCCTTTTATCCGCTCAAAAGGGTTCTGATGGAGTAACGCCGCGGCGGCGTTAAGCCCGACGTAACCTCAGAAAGGCGGTCTTTACAGCCCGTAAAGGCTTATTAATCACGAGTGAGTACCCTCGTTAGGTGTAACTATGGTCAACAAGTCCACGTTGGTCGTGTCCACGATAGGTGTCGGACTCATGGTAGCGGGGGTCGCCTTGGGTTCGGGGACTCAGACCAGCATGATTGCGTTCGTAGCCGGATTCGTCCTTACGGTCGGGGGCTTGGCGCTCGGTGTCAAGGACGCCACGGGTTCGGAGTCGAAGAACGACGGTACGACCGACAGACCCGCGCTCATACGTGCGGTCGGCGTCGGCGTGGGGCTCGCCTCGCTGGTTACCCCGTACTTCCGTTCGCCCGTCACACCGGGTGCGGCGGAGACGGCGGAGTCGGTGGTAGACGTTCTGGCGACGGCGGCGGCGGGCGTCGAGGCGCACATAAGCTTCGTCGTACTCATCCTCGTCGTCGTGGTTCTCGCGGGTTCGTTCCTCGCCGTCTTCCACCACGCCGGCGGCTACGTCATGCTTCTCGGCGGCATGACGACCGTCTTCATACTGATGGAGCGCGCGGGTAGCTTCGACGCCGTGACGCAAGAGGTCGGCTACGGTATCTACCTGATGCTGTTCGCCGCCTTCATCATAATATCGTCGTCTCTTTCGGATACGACCGACGTGTTCGACTCCGACACCGACTGGGGTTCGAAGCTTCTGGTTCTGAAGTGATAGGTTCAGTCCTCTATCTCCGCCGCGAGTCGGCGTAGGTCTTCGTCAGAAAGGTTTTCGGCGCATGCGTCCGCGACCGCCTCGACGAACTTGTCGGATGCTTCTTCCTCAACGTACCTATGCGCGAGCGCGGCGATAGCGTCCTCCACGACCTTCTCGGAGGCGTCCTGCGCGGCTATCTCGCTCGCCGCCATCAGGAGCAACGCGTCGACCATCTCGTGCGAGTCGCCGCCGTCGATGACCTCGTCCGCCGCAATATCGAGGGTGTTCTCGACCATCTCGTCGGCGTGCCCTTCGTTGACTATCTTGTCGACGATTACGTCGCCAACGTCCGCGACGACGAGGTCGGCGCGTTTACCGAGAAGCCTGTCGGCGACCTTCTTGATGGCGCGTTTGAGCATGCCGACGCGGCGCACTCCGGGAAGGCGCGCGATGATGATGTCCGCCACGTCCTGAACGATTTCGTCGGACTTGGGACCCTGAAGAAGACGGACTATCTCGTCGCCGACGCCTTCGACCATATCGTCAGCGTGTCCGTTCTCGGAGATGGTCTCCGAGATGGTGTCCGCGCCCTCGTCGACGAGGGCGTCGGAGAATCCCGCGTCGCCAACCGATTCGCCTATGGAGGCGGCTACGTCGACGACGACCTTGTCGGCGAAATCGCCGTCGCGCGCCACAACCGCGATGCCGTCGGTCGTGTCGCGTACAAAGGAGTCCGCCTTACCGTCGGACAGGGTTTCCTCGACAGCTGTGCGTACCTCTTCGGCTACCTCAGGCGCGTCGTCCGTCTCAAACCTTACCGTTACCTCCTGCGTCTCACTCGACATGTTTAGTAGTTCTGAGGATGCGAATACAAAAATCTATTCCTGCTATATCCTCTGTCTCAGCCTGTACAGTTCGAGGGCTTCGAGACGCGGGTCGCCCTCGCCAACCTCGTCGTGGTCAAGCGACTCGCCGCTCAGACTCTCGTTGAACGACGTGGAGACGTTGTCGCCCGAAGCGTCGAGCATATGCTCGACGTTCTCACGGACCGTCTCGACGCTCTGACCGACCTCCTCGGCGACCTCCTCGATACGCTCCTCAACCTCCTCGTCCGACGCCGTAAACTCAGCGCCGCGGTCGTGCTCCTTCATGCGGCGCGCCTCCTTTCGTACAGGCGACGTTGTTCCTCTATCTTCGCCTGCACGTCCTCGTCTTCGAGTTCGTCGAAACGGTTGCGTACGCGGTTTATGATGTTGATATAGTCAACGTCGAGTCCGAGCGACTCGTTGTACGTGCCGTCGATTAGCTGACCGCCGCGCATGATGAGGTCGTCGTAGCCGACGCCGAGTGGGTCGCCGACGGAGTCGGTTATCATGTAGCCGAACTCGCCCATACGCGGAACGTCCTTTTCGAGCACGTCGAGTACTCCGCGTTTGACGCCTTGGTACGCCGGTTCGCCCGCCTCCTCCTTCTCTATGAGTTCGTTGAGCAATCGGACGCCGTGTGTGATATGGCGCCCCTCGTCGGTGCTGATGAACTTGAATCCACGGTTGAGTAGCGGAAGAGGCGCAACGTCGGACATCTTGTTGATGGCGTAGAAGCCGGAGCGCGCTAACGTACCCTCGACGTTGAGGTGGTAGTTCGCCGCCGCCTTGGCGATGTCGACGGGGTCGCCCGTCTCGGCGGCGCGTGTCGTGAGGAGCGCCTGATGGTCGAAGACCTCGCCGAGTCCCGTCGCCTCTATGACCGGAACGCGTGAGCCTTCGCGGGGCGCGAGTTCGGCGTAGTTGTCCTCGTCGCCCGCGTGGACGACGTTCTTCATGTAGAGGTCGATGAACTGCGTATGCTTGTGCTCGGTCAGGGTGAAGACCGTCATGTACATCGACTTCATCTCGTTGTCTTCGAGACAGTCCGCGCCCATCATCCGCTGGAGGTGGTTCGCGGCGTCCTCGCCGACCTCGTGTTCGCCGTCGAGGAAGGCGGCGAGTATACGCCGCACCTGTTCGCGCTCGTCGTCTTCGAGAGACTCCCAGACCTCGCGGTCGCGCTCGAAGCCTATTTCGTCGATTAGGCTCTCAACATCCCACATGCCGAGCTCGATGCCCTTGTTGTACAGACCGTACCAGAGCGACTCGGTGTTGAGGCGCTCGGCTTCGTACGTCATTAGCCGTCTTCCTCTTCCTCCCCGTACTGGTTGAGGCGTTCGTGCACGGGCGTCATGACCGACGCAAGCTCCATACCTGTGTCAACGTCGCCGTCCATCTCGAACTCGCCCGCCATGAATCCCTGCACAGGGTCGGTCGAGCCTGTCAGCATGCCCGCGAGGGTGTTCGACGGACCCACGATACTGAGGTCGGCGCTGTCGACGTGTCCCGCGCCGCCGTCGAGCGTGCCAGCGTCGGCGTCGACCTTGAGGTGTCCCGCCATCGGCGAGTCGTCCGCCTCGAAGTTGACCGTCGCACTCTGAGTGATGTTCGCCTGTAGCTCCTCGTCGCGGTCGACGAGCGCGCTCGTGGCGTCCCAGAGGAAGTCCTGAAACTCCTCCGCAACCTCAGGGGCGTCGTTTGCGAACTCCTCCACGTCCGTACCATCGAGACGGCTGAGGAGTCGCGGTACGTCCTCTGCGCGCTGTTCGACGAGCGCCTCAACGTCGTCGATGTCTTCGAGCAAGGAGGTCAGGTTGTTCT
>JBKHFQ010000015.1:0-12949 GCA_046540135.1 Halobacteriales archaeon | reverse complement strand
GTCACGGTCGCGTTCAATGACGTGGTTGAACGTTCCGCTCGCGCCTATGGCGAGACATCCGCCCGCGAGAGTCGCCGCCGCGGTAGGAAGCGTTATATTCCCGCCGCCCGCGACAGCGAGCGCCATACCGGCTACGGCGACGAGACACAGAAGCCACATCAGACGCGGCTTGGTCATATCGATGTAGGCTCGTAACGTCGACTTAGGCGACGTATCTTCGTCGGGTTCAGGCGCGGGCGTCTTGCTCGCCGTCCCGACCTTGCCCTCTCCGGCGTCGCGTTCAAGGCTCCACGTCAGCGCAACGAGCGTGAGCGTAAATATAGCCATCGCGGCTACGAGATGGACCGAAGGCAGGAACTCCTGCCCGGAGAGTACCGTCAGACCCCCTATCGCAACCTGCGCGGGGTAGAGTGCGAGCGCGGCGGCGAGAACGAGACGGAGGCGTTGCGGTGCGTCGACAACGAACGACCCGACCACGGAGGCTACGAGAAGGACACCCGCAACGAGCGCGGCGAGACGGTGCGCCCATGCGACAAAGGCGGCGTCACCGGGGGCGACGAAGAGCGACCCGTCGCACGTGGGCCAAGTGCCGCACGCTGTGGTGACATCCTGTAACGACACGGTTGCGCCGACGACTATGAGAATGTACGTCGCCATCGACGTGACGGCGAGCAGGTCGGTGAGCCTTCTCTCGTCAATCATGTTTCGCCCTCTGTCGTCCGTTCATTGTCGTATACATCGTTGCGAAAGCCCATAAACGCTTCTTATTCGGTACACGCGGAGGCTACGGTACGGCGGAGGTAGTGAGTAACTGCGAACGTGTTCGGTCGGTCAACGCACCACGGTAACCGGGACGGGCGAACGACGCGCCACCTTCTCGGCAACGCTTCCGAGGAGGACGCGCGACACGCCGCTTCTTCCGTGGCTACCCATCACGATATGGTCGATATCGTGATCCTCGGCGTACTCGACGATGCCACGTGACGCCGAGTCGCCCTTGGTGTAGTCGCTCGACGCTTCGAGTCCGGCATCCTCCGCCTCATCGACGAAACGTTGTAAGAAGTTCTTGGTCTCAGAAAGAACGCCTTCGTAACGCTCCTCACCCACATCCTCACCAGACATCTCAACCGCCTTCTCGAAGTACTCGGGGTCCGACAGATCAACGACGTTGTAGACCGTGATGCGCGCGTCTCCGTCTTCGTACTCGTCAAGCACCCACTCAAACGCCTTCCTTGCCTGTTCCGACCCATCGACCGGTACGAGAACGTGTTCTGCCATGCGCCTACTTCTGCCCCCTGCCTAATATTCTTGACGGCGGGTTCGATACACAAACCAACACGGATATGTTCGTCTCGGTGGTATCGGTTGGTAGGTGAACCGGAACAGAATAGCTCTCGCCGTCGCCGTCTGTCTGGTATTGGTCGTCGGCGTCTTCGCGGTCGACCCCGGAACTACGCCCGAACCCGTGGAGTTCGAGGATACCGTACAGATAGGCATGTCGGACGCGAGCATGAGTGAGGCGGGGTTCGAGGGATACGAGGTTCCGCGAGCACAGGTGTTCTACTCTCAGTACAGCTTCGTCGTAGGCTACACGGGACTCGAATCCTTCGCGCGTAACGTCGGCGGTCAGCGTTACGAGCGCGTCTGGGGAGTGCCGACGAAGGCGTACGTCACCGACTTCTCCGGCACGGAGCCGTCGCCCGTTGAGGGAGGTTTCGTCGAAACCGCAACCGAACCCGGATGGACGGACGCGTCGGAGGCGAGCTACGTCGTCGGTGCCGGTCCCGTGGTCGCGTTCTCGTCCGAGGAAGGGGCGCGGCGCTACGCAGACGAACACGGCGGGGACGTGCGCGGGTACACGGCGCTCCTCGAAACAGAGTTCGAGTCGCCCGACATAGAGAGAACGGCGGACGAGGTTGTCAACGAGAGGTCGCGGACGGCAGACGATAAGGCAAGAGAGGCGCGCCGGCTTCTCGACCGTAACGTCTCCGTGACGGTGGGCGAGGAACACGGAACGGTGCAGGAAGCGGTCGACGCCGCGCCCCCGAACACGTCGGTGCAGGTTCCCGAAGGAGTCTACCGTGAGCATGTCGTCGTAGACAAGCCCGTGACGCTCGTCGGCGAGAGAGGGGCGCGTATCGCCGGCTACGGGAACGGTACGGTCGTCACGGTCGAGTCGGACGGCGTCGCCCTCTCATCGTTGAGTATCTCGGGAGTCGGCAACGAAACACGCGGCGAGCCTATGCGCGGCGGCGGTTGGGACGAGACGATAGAGGAGGCGTACGGTCGGTCGGACGCCGGTATACTGTTCAACGAGACATCGAACGCGTTGGTACACGACGCCGGTATAGACACGACGACGACAGGGGTTCTGTTCTCGCGCGTCGACAACGGCGTCGTAACGGACACGACGGTGAACGGTACCGAGGAGTGGGTCGACGGATTCATGGGCGTTCTTGCGATAGAGTCGCCGGTCGTCGTGCAGAAATCGAAGTTCAACAAGGGACGCGACGGGGTTTACTCGCACGCCTCGGACGGTCTCGTGGTGCGCGACAACCACATGAAGGACGGGCGTTTCGGGGTGCATCTGATGTATACCTCCGATACGCTACTCCGCAACAACACGGCGCGTAACGAGGACGTAGCGGGTATCGTGATAATGACGCGTCCTACTTCGAACTACATCGTCGGCAACGACCTACGCGGTAGTCGGAACGGTCTTTCGACGGTCGGTAGCCGCTCGTACTTCGCCGACAACGTCCTCGTGAACAACAACAACGGTCTGCGTATAGGTGCACGCACCTCCGTGTTCACGCGGAACGTTATGGTCGAAAACGGGTACGGGGCGCGCGCATCCACGATACTTCCGTCGAACGAGGTAACGAGGAACGACTTCGTGAGGAACGACGCACAGGTAACCTCGGCGGAGGGAGCGATGCGCGTCTGGGGAGGCGACGGAGAGGGCAACTACTGGAGCAACGCGCCGCCGGGTGCCGAGGTCTTCCGCCCGACCGACCCGGTCGACGCCTCGGTTACTTCAACGGACGGGATGGTTACGTTCCGTAGGTCGCCCTCGTACAGCCTCCTGCACGGTCTGGACACGTTCGTTCCGGGTATGCGTTCGAGCGGTGTGGTCGACGAGAACCCGCTCGACCGACCCGTGGTCTACGACAGCAACACGACGGAGACAAGAAAATGAGCAAGACCGAGTCCGAGAAAGTTCTCGAAGCTGAGGGGGTATCGAAGTCGTACGGAGAGTTGGATGTGCTCGAAGAAGTCTCGATGACAGCCGAGCGGGGCAGGATGTATGCTCTCATTGGGTCGAACGGCTCCGGCAAGACGACGTTTCTCAAGATACTCGCAGGTCTGCTCCCGCCGGATTCGGGCGAGGTGATGAGACGCGCGGACGACGCGGCGCGTACGGTGGGGTACCTACCTCAACAGCCCTCGTTCCGTAAGGGTTTCACGGTTGCCGAAACGCTACGTCTCTATACGCGCCTCCTCGACGAAGATGTCCGGGAAGGGTACGTCGAGGAATCCCTCGAAGATGTCGGTCTCTCCGATGCGAGCGGGAGACGCGTGTCGGGTCTTTCGGGAGGGATGACGCGTCTTCTCGGTGTCGCACAGTCGAGGGTCGGAGAGCCGCCTATAATGGCGGTCGACGAACCGACGAGCGGTCTCGACCCCGAGATGACGGGGCGCATCTTCGAAACCCTCGCCCAAGTTGCCGACGAGGGAGCGGCGGTGCTCACGACGACACACGACCTCGACAGGGTCGCGCGACATGCCGACGAGATAGTTCTGATACACGACCGCCATATAGCGGAGTCGGGACCGCCCGACGAGGTGGTCGATAGACGCGGAGCCGAGGACCTCGCTGAGGTGTTCGACGAAGTCGTGCGCGATGGAGGTCAAGTATGAACCGGACCATCTTCAGACGCGAGGTTCTGACGGTACTGCGCACGCGTTCATACCTTGCGCTCGGCGTCGGGTACGCCGCCGTCGTAGTCGCCGCGGCTTGGTTCAGCGGTGGTGCGGAGAGCGGCTACCTACCCGTCGCTTCGAGCCTGTCGACGCCCACGGAGCTTCTCGTACCCGTTGTGGGCTTTGCGCTCGGATACCGTGCCGTCCTCAGCGACCGGTCGACGGGCGAACTCGACGTTCTAAAGACGTACGGTCTCGGACGCGCTGAGTACGTCCTGAGCCTCTACGCCGGACGGCTGGTCGCTCTCTCGGTCGTTCTCGTCGCTCCCCTCATCGTAGTCGGCGGTCTCGTGTGGACGCAGAGCGGACCCAGCATCACGGTGATAGCGTGGCACGGCGGCGTTGACTCACCGCTCCTGCTCGCCCGTTTCGCCGTCTTGACCATCGGATTCGGGGCGAGCGTGCTTTCGGTCGCCGTCGCCGTCTCGGCGGTGTCAGGAACCGTCCGTAGCGCCCTCGCTCTCGTCGTACTCGTCTGGCTCGCCCTCGCGGTCGGGGCTGACCTCGGTGTCATCGCGGGCGTCGTGACGGAGCGTCTGGGCGACGACGCCGTCGTCTGGCTCACGTCGCTCAGCCCGAACACGGCGTTCCGCGGCTTGGTTCTCGAAACCGTGGTAGGCGTCGCCTCCGAAGGGGTGCGCGCAACATCGGCGACCGCAAGCGTCTTCAGCCTCGTCGCATGGACGGTCATCCCTCTCGGGGTCGCTGTCAGAACTGTCTGGGAAGGATAGTTAGAGCGAGTCGACGATACGTTCCGTGACATCGCCGAAGCCGACGGTATCGCCGCCGTACTCCTCCCGGAAACCGGTCGCGTCCTCGCCGTCGGTGAACGGAATAAGGCTTGGTCCCATAGCGCCCAAGACATCGGAGTCGACGACCAGCGTCGTCCGGTTCGCTTCCGCGAAGTCCTCGGCGTTCAGATGTGCAGAGATGTAGTCCGAGGAGCCCTCGCGGCGAACCTCGTAGTCGACGGACGAGTAGTCGGTGACGTAGTGAACGAGAGGCTCCCAGCCCTGTTCGTCCCTCTCGTAGTAGAAGTCGAACAGGCAGACGGTAGAGCAGAAGCAGGCGGGTTCACCGTCATCCCGACCCTCCGGGGTGTTGTCGCTGTAGTACGTCTGACCGACGGGACCGGGATGGTCACGTATCACCATGCCGCACTCGTCGCACGACCTTCCGGTGTCGAGGGAGATAGGCTGTGGGAGTTCGTCGGTTCCTCCGCCGAGGCATCCCGTTGCGAGTGCGGCGGTCGCGGCGAGGAAGCCTCTACGCGTCTCCGCCCTCACCGTCACCACCCGGTGTAAGCTGTCCGCGGTAGGTATCGGCGGTCTCGGCGTCAAGTTGGTCGTAGCCCACCACGTCGTCCTCGGTGAGGTAGTCGACGGCGTCGACGTAACCGACGGCGTCCTCGCGTTCCTCGAACGGTGCGGGGTTGAGCATCATAACGTCGTCAACGCGTTCGGAGTCGGTTTCGAGCGCGTAGAACGCCTCACGCCCATCGATTAGCTCGCGCGTCTCGTAGCCCGTAACCCATACGGACGCAAGAGGAGCGGACGAGACTGCAAACTCGTCGGGGTACGCCTTGTACGCGACGGTACAGCCCGACGAACAGAGGTAGGCGCGCTCCCCGTCGTCGTGGGCAACCTGTGCGTTCCAGTCAGGATATTCGGCGGCGACCATGTTACAGACGGCGCATTCGGCGTCTTCGGGGAAGTCGACGGGTTCGGTCGTCGCGGTTTCGTCGGTGTCGTCGTCGGTGTCGTTCGCGCCGTCGCCACCGTCCTCTTCGGTCTCGTTTGTACCGTCTTCTTCGTCCTCTCCACCGAGACACCCCGTCGTGACACCCGCACCGACGGCTGTCGACACGCCGATGTACCTGAGAAGTTTACGTCTCTGTCTGTCGTCGGGTTTCTGCATACAGCCGTCTATGTGTCGGGCGGGAATATAAAGTGTGGTTCAAAAGTACAACGGTTTCGGCGGACGTACCAGAACGGGTTACCGTTCGCGCGCGTTATGTGTACACCGATGAAAAGACGCAGATTTCTACAAGCAACGTGCGTAGCAGGAGCGACAGCTACTACGGGCTGTGTGTCAGCTCTGGGCGGGGGTAACGAGAACGTCGTCCTCCCGCCGCAGGAGGACCAGTTGGGAGACAGCGAGGACATCGCGTATCCGGCATACGGAGAGGAGTTCCCGGAGTTCTCGCTACCCAACCCTCTGACGGACGAGACGGTCGAATCCACGTCGGATAGCCGCGTTACCGTGGCGACGGCGATATACGCTACCTGCCCCGACGAATGCGTCGCCACGGGTAACCAACTTGCGGGCGTACAGTCGGCGCTCGACGAACGCGGTCTGACCGACGCCGCCCGTTTCCTCTTGGTTACGTTCGACCCCGAACGCGATACGGAAGAGGTACTGCGTGACTACGCCGAACGGATGGACGTCGACACTGACGCGGGCAACTGGAGATTCGGACGTCCGGAAGGACCGGACGAGGCGGAGCGTATCGTCACCGACCGCCTGGGTATCGAGTTCCAGCGCGAGGGGGGCGAGTTCATACATCCATCCGTGACGTTCCTCGTTAACCCTGACGGGTACGTGGAACGCGCGTACCAGGAAGAGCGTCCTGCGGTCGACCGCGTCTCCGGTGACGTCGAGACTGTCGCCGACAGCCACAGTCTCTAATGGCGGCTTCGTGCGCCCCAGCCGACCCTCTTTACGGCTCCGCCCCCGTCGGTCTCGTCGGCTTCTTTCTCCTCGGACTACTCGGCGGAGCGCACTGCGTCGGTATGTGCGGACCCCTTGTGGCGCTCTACTCAGAACGTATGAACGTGGGGTCGGACCGACCCGACGTTCTCACGCTCGGCGAGGTGCGCCAGCACTTCCTGTTCAACCTCGGAAGGGGAGCGAGCTACACAGCGCTCGGCGCGCTATTCGGTTTCGCGGGCGGCGTCGTCTTCGTAACGGCGCGCAACTTCACGTCGGTCGTCGGCAACGCACGAGCGTTCGCAGGTATCTTCGTTGGCATCGTCGTCATCGGGGTCGGCTTCGGGTACGTATCGTCGGGTTCATCGCGTAGCCTTGTGCCGGCGAGATGGGTCTCACGGGGAACGAGGTTCCTGCACGGTCGCGTCACCCCGCACATCGACGCGTGGGTAGGCGATAAACGTATCGTCGGTCTCGGTGCGGTCCACGGCATCCTGCCGTGTCCGCTCCTCTACCCCGCCTTCCTCTACGCATTCGTCCAAGGTTCAACAGAGGGCGGAGCCGCATCACTCGCCGCACTCGCTGTGGGCACGTTCCCTGCGGTCTTCCTGACAGGGACGGTGATGGCTTCGACAGATGTCCGCCATCGGAAGAATCTTCACCGTGTCCTCGGTATCGTCTTCGTCTTCCTCGGCTACATACCACTCCAACACGGTCTCGCGTACCTCGGCGTTCCTCTTCCGCACGTGCCGATACCGTACTACCAGCCTTGGTAACGTGACTGAAGCCGGATCAGGTGTACTTTGCCGTCAGTTCTGTGGAGCGTACCTTGAACACCAGCCATCCGGCTCTATCTCGTTAGCCACGATGGCGCAAGCGCCGAGACCGTCGTCGTTCTTATCGGGTATCCAGTAGGTACAGCCGTCGCACCGCTGGTCACCGCTTGGGGATGACTGGTAGTTTGACTCCTCGTAGGAAAGGAGTTGGTCGGCGGAACGGCGCTCCAGATCGCCGACAGAGGTCGCACCCTCGTACTCCTCCGGTACCGGACCGAGATCCTCTGTTATCTGCGGTTCCGACTCGGTTTCGTTTCCGTCGTCACCGTTCCCATCACCGTTCCCGCCGAGGCATCCCGTGACCACGAATCCCGAGACGCCAACCAGGAACTTACGCCGCATCAGCCTCCGCCCATCTTTGTTGTTTTCTGCCGGCATAGATTACGGATTTCCCACTACAAACGTTTATATATTTTGGCGCACTACCTGAAAACGTTCGGATTACGTACCATAGGGTACGGAAACATACCACAGGAGGTATAAGCGAACGTTACCTACTACAAGAGTAATAACATGTCTAAGACAGCCGACCCGCAGAAGGCGATACACGACTGCGTCTCCGAGAACCCCGGGATACATTTCAACGAACTCGTCAGGTCCGTGGGATTGGCGACGGGTCAGGTACAGTACCACATGTACCGCCTGACCGACAGCGGGGAGGTGGACGATGCGAGTTTGTACGGAAGGACCCACTACTATCCGGCGGACTATCCGGAGGAAAAGAGAGGCGCGGTCGCGCTTCTGAGACGCGAGACGGCGCGTGAGATAGTCGTGTACCTCGTCGAGAACGGAAGGAGCAAGCCTGACGAAGTAGCCGAGTCTCTCGGCGTGGCTCGGAGTACGGTCGAATGGCATCTCGGACGTCTCGAAGAGCAGGACCTCGTTGAGAAGAGCCGCGGTGACGGAGGACGAGTGACGGTCTCGGCTGTCGACGAGAAACGCACCGTCGATATGCTGTCGGATATATCGCCTTCGCTCGGCGACACGCTCGTCGACAGGTTCGTAACGATGGTTGACAGGATGGTCGAAGAGACGGGATGATACCTCTCGCGGCGAACTGGCCCGGTGTGCAGGGTTCGTGGTTCCTCCTGTGCATACTCGTGCTCGCGGGTGTCGGGACGACAGTCGTCTTTGTCCTTAGCCTCGTCGCGTACCGGCGAAGGCGCGAAAGAAGCTACCTGCTGATATCCGTGGCTATCGGTCTCCTCGTCGTGCGCACACTTGTGGGATTCGGGACGGTGCGTGGGGTAACGCCGATGCTGTACCACCATCTCGTCGAGCACACGTTCGACTTCCTGATAGCCGCGCTCGTCCTCACAGCGGCGTACGTCGGGGGAGCGAAGACGGACGAGTAGGAACGTGCTTTTGGTGGAGGGGGTCCAAGGATGTTCATGGGACACCACACGTTCGACCCGGAGAAAGCGGACCGTCTCAACGATGCAGAAAGGCGTTACAGATACGTCTCGATGGAAGAGCTCGTCTGCGCGGTCGACCCCTCGACGGACGACACGGTAGTCGACCTCGGAAGCGGCACGGGCTTTTACACGGACGATGTAGCGCGTTTCGCCGGCAAGGTCTACGCGGTCGATGTTCAGGAGGAGATGCAGGAGATGTACCGCAAAAAAGGGGTGCCCGAAAAAGTCGAGACGGTGACAGCCGAAGTCGAGGGGATGCCGTTCGACGACAGTTCCCTCGACGCCGCGTTCTCAACGATGACGTACCACGAGTTCGCCTCACCGGAAGCGCTCGCCGAGGTACGGCGCGTCCTTCGCCCCGAAGCGCGTCTCGTGGTCGCGGACTGGTCCGCAAACGGAGACGGTGAGTTAGGACCGCCTACGGACGAACGTTACGACGCCGAAGAGGCGAACGAGGCGCTCAAAGACGCGGGGTTCGCGGTCGAACGCGCCGACGAGCGCACCGAGACGTTTTTCATCGCCTCAACGGTCGCGTAACACCGACTTGTCGACCTTTCCGATATCGGTAAGGGGCATCTCATCCACAAACTCGACCTCGTCGGGCACGGCGTGTTTAGCGACGCGGTCGGTGAGGAATGAACGCACGTCTTCCGCCGTGACATCGGTGTCCTCGGTTTCGACGAAGACCTTGACGCGTTCGCTTCCCGGACGTTCGGGGTCGGGGACACCGACGGTCGCGCCGCGCGCTACGCCGGGATGCGCGTGCAGTTCCTCGTCGACCTCCTCGGTGTAGACCTTGAGACCCGATACGTTTATCATATTCTTGACGCGGTCTACGACGTAGAAACGACCGTCGGGGTCAAGACGGACGACATCGCCGGTGCGTACGAAGCCTTCGTCGAAGGCGGCGTCTGCGTCGACGTAGCCCTTCATGCGCTGTGGACCGTCGAGTAGCATCTCGCCGACGACGTCTTCCTCAGCCGCTTCTTTGAGAGGGATATCGTCGCCCGTCTCGGTGTCGCGGATACGTACACGTGTCTCAGGTACAGGGACGCCGACGGTAGGATGGTCGTAGTTGAGTTCGCGCTTGGAGACGCCGGCGATGGACTCGACGAGTCCCTCGATGTCGAAATGCGTAACGGGGGACATCTCGGAAAGACCGTAGCCCTGCGTCATCCCGCGTGCGTCCTCCTCAAACTCGTCGCGCGTCTCCGAAGCGAGCGGCGCCGACCCCGATATACCGACAACATCCATGCCTTCGTCGGTCTCCATCTCCATGAACTGCGTCGGCACGCCGATGACCGCGGTCGGGTCGCGTTCGTCGACGTACCCGACGACGGCGTCGGTGTCACGTGGGTCGGAAACGAGTATCTGAGTCACGCCGATACGGACGAAGGCGTGCGCCATCGAGTGTCCGTAGGCGTGGTAGAGCGGTAGGGCGTTCAGGACCTCGGCGTTGCCCCGCATGACCGACGCGGCGCGGGACATCGACGCTTCGACCTGCGCCGCGTTCGCGGCGACGTTCCTGTGGGTCAGCATACACCCCTTGGGCGTGCCGGTCGTCCCACCTGTGAAAAGGACCGTATGGACATCTTCGACAGCGTCGATATCGACGGGTTCGATGGGTTCGGCTTCCGCGACCGCATCGTCGAAGCCAACGTCGCCGAACCCCGAGCGGTCCGAACCGACGGCGACGACCGCGCCGGTTCCGAGAGCTTCTTCGAGCTTTTCGGCGAGGTCCGCGTACTTGGCGCCCGCGACGACCGCTTCGGGCGACAGTTTGCGCAGGTTCTCGACGAGTGTTTCCTCGTTTTCGAGGGGCGAGACAGGGACGTTCGTAGCGCCAGCGACCGAGACGGCGTAGCTCGTCACGAGGAACTCGACTGTCGTCGGAAGGAGCGAGACGACAGCGTCGCCGCGTTCGACGCCGCGCCCGCGTAACGCTCCGGCGAGACAGCGCGCCATCTTCCACGCCTCGGCGTAAGTCGTCTCGTCGCCGTCCTGCACGAGCGCCATCTCACCGTGCTCGTCAGCTGTATCGCGCAGAAGCGCGTGAACAGGCTCGTCAGAGTATTCGAGAGTCTTGCCAACCCCGTATTTTTCGTAGATTGTGGACCAAGGTACATCCATTTAGAGGAAAGATGTGGCTGTTTCGATAGTGAGTTGTGCCGTTTATGGAAGGCTTTTATTTTTGGAGCACGTGTTCCGAATATGCGGTACTACCAGTACGTCCTAAAACCGCCGGGCGGCTACTTCCATCCGCTGGAGAGGGAGATACTAGAAGGACTCGACGTTGAGCGTGAGACTATGCTCCACATATCGCTCCTCTCAAACCGCGACGGGGTAGTCGTCTATCGGTGTACGGGGAAGACGGACGAACTCGCCGAGCGCCTCAAAGAACATACGGAGATAGTCGAGAGCGAGATATTCAGCGTCGACGAGGACGGCTTCAACCTGTACGTCCGTTTCAAGCCGGGAAGCCCAGCGACCGACCTCCTCGAAATAGCAGACGAGAACGGACTTATCGTGGATACACCGTTCGACTTCACCGACGACGGAATCGAGATGACCGTCGTGGGCAAGAACGAACGCGTTCAGGAGTCCCTGCCTGAGTTCATGCGCCTCACCGAGAACGCCGAGACGGTGCTTAACCAGGTCGGAAAGTACGTGCCGGAGGAGAGCGACTTCGAGCGCGCCCTTACCGACAGACAGCGCGAGGTCGTAGAGGCGGCGGTAGAGGTTGGCTACTACGACAACCCGCGGCGCGCGACCCACGAGGACGTTGCGGAGCTACTCGACTGCACGGCGAGCACGGCGGGCGAACATCTGCGCAAAGCGGAGGCGAAGATAATGCCGCGGACGGCAGGAGAATAAACAGCCTCTTATTCAGGGGGCAACTCACTTCCCCTCTACCCTGCTATAGACACGTATGTCGCTTGACGGCATAGACAGATACCTCGGTATGTCCGCAGAAGAGCTACGCGACGAGATAGGAGCTTTCCTTGACGACATAGAGGGGAACGTCGGTACGCTCGTTGAGAAGCACGAGGACGACGTACCGCGTCTCATGGACAAGCTTGACGAGACGGATGCGACGGAGTTCGCAAACGGGGAGCCGGAGCTCGCCGACAGGTTCCAGACGTTCCTCTGGGACCTAACCTCCGAGATAGTCGAGGCAAGCGAGGACCTTCAGAGCCAGATAACTCAGGGAGCAACGGTAAACTTCGCCGCGACGGACTCGCCTATGGAAGGACACCTACACGTTGACGACGACGAGAAGACGCTTGACGGTGGACCCGGTCAGGTCGACGGCGCGGACCTGCATATCGAAGGTGACTCCGACACGCTCGTCGGCATGCTGACAGGCTCGACCGACCTCGTACAGGGATTCATGGCGGGCGAGTTCGAGATGGACGGTGAGGTGGATACGGGAATGGAACTCGCTTCGGTCATGGAACCGATATACGACAGCCTTGGTGAGGAGGAGACCGCGGAAGTATGAAGATAGACGAGGAACGCCGTTTCTTCCGCGATAGCCTCCGCGAGTATCTCGAAGAGGAGATAGCTCCCGACGTCGATGAGAAGGACGACGAGGCGCTGTCGAAGGACGAGATAATCGAGTACCAGACCGAGATGAAGGAACGTCTCGGCATCGGCTTCTCGCCCGATGTCGCGGACGACTACTTCGGCGACCTCGCCTTCTACGGTATCGGCTCCGAGGAAATCTCGCGCGTCTGGCCCTCGCTCAACGTGACGCTCAACATGTCGTTCCCGGCGATGTTCGTCGAGTTCGCGGCGGATGAGACAAAGGACGCCATGATGGACAAACTCGAATCCGGCGAGATTATAGGAGGTCTCGCCGTGAGCGAACCCAAGAGCGGAACGGATACCGTCCACCTTGGAACGACGGCGCGACCTGACGGCGACGAGTACGTTCTGAACGGACAGAAGACGTGGGTATCGAACGCGCCGGTCGCCGATGTCCTGCTAGTGGCGGCGCACAAC
>JBKHFQ010000014.1:0-13798 GCA_046540135.1 Halobacteriales archaeon | reverse complement strand
CGGACCGATGGCGCGTGACGTAGAGACGACGGCGCGCGTTCTCGATGCCATCGCGGGCGCGGACGAACGCGACGGAACTTGTAATACCGAATCCGGTGACTACGCCTCGGCGACGGAGGAACCAACCGCCGACGTTACGGTCGCCGTCCCCGAGGAACTCGTCGGCGAAGGTGTCGAAGACGGCGTCCGCGAACGTTTCGAGGATGCGCTCGACATGCTCCGTGAAGAGGGCGCGACGGTGCGCCATGTCTCGATGCCGTCGCTCGAAAAGGCTCTCGCCGCCTACTACGTCATAGCGATGGGCGAGGCGTCGAGCAACCTCGCGCGTTTCGACGGTGTCCGTTACGGTCCCGGCGGCGACGGCGACGGATGGAACGAGGCTTTCGCCGACGCACGCGCCCGTTTCGGCGACGAAGTCAAACGCCGCGTCATGCTCGGCACGTACGCCCTGAGTGAAGGCTACTACGGCGACTACTACGACAAGGCGCAGAACGCACGTGCGCTGGTCCGCCGTGACTTTGAGGAAGTTCTCGACGAGGCGGACGTCGTCGCGTCGCCGACGATGCCGCTGACACCGTTCGAGATAGGCGAAGCTCTCGACGACCCTATGCAGATGTACCTCGCAGACGCCAACACGACGCCCGTCAACCTCGCAGGCGTGCCGTCGATAAGCGTACCTGCGGGACGGTCCGACGGTCTGCCGGTCGGTCTACAGCTAACCGCGGGACGTTTCGAGGAGACGAAGCTTCTACGTGTCGCACGGGCGTTCGAGAAGGCGCGCTGACCAGATGAAACAGGGCGTCCGTGCTCTCGGCGTCGCAGAGTCGTACCGCGGCGAGAGCGGCGACTCGTACCTCGCGGGTGCTGTCGTCCGTGCCTCGGGAACCGTCGACGGTCTGGAGTTTACGACGACGACGGTCGGTGGCACCGACGCGACGGAAGCCGTCGTCCGTCTGTACGACAGCACCGACCGTGAGGATGTCCGTCTCTTGATGCTCTCCGGCGTCGCTCTTTCGTGGTACAACATCGTCGACCTGCGTGCGGTCCACGAGGCGACAGAAGTCCCGGTTGTCTCGGTGACGTATGAGGGGAGTGAAGGTCTCCAAGACTCGATACGCGACGAGTTCGACGGAGATGCACGCGACGAACGTCTTGCTGTCTACGACTCCCTCCCGGAACGTCGGTGCGTTACCGTTGATGGAACCGACCTGTACGTCCGCTCGATCGGCGCCTCCGAGGACCGCTCCGACGACTGGATACGCGGATTCACGCTTACCGGCGGACGCCCCGAACCCGTCCGTGTCGCGCGTCTCGCGGCGCGTGGACTGCTCGCGTACGAAGAAGGTATGCCGGAAGAAGACGAAGAGAGAGCATGACAGTCGACTACACCGTTGACGCCTGCGAACGTTGCGACGAACTTGTCGAAAGCCGTTCACGTATCGTGAACGGCGTCGGCGACGGTTCGCTCGGCGTCGTCTTCGTCGGCGAGGCACCCGGAGCGGACGAGGATGAACAGGGAGAGCCATTCGTTGGGCGTAGCGGCGGGATTCTCACGGAGAAACTCGACGCACTCGGCGTCTCGCGCGACGACGTGCGCATCACGAACTCGGTGCGTTGCAGACCGCCCGACAACCGTGACCCGTACGTCGCCGAACTGGAAGGATGTCGACCCTATCTCGTTGCCGAAATAGACACGTACGACCCCGAAGTTGTCTGCACTCTTGGACGCGTTCCGACGACGAACCTGGTTGACGGAGTCGGCGCTATGCGTGATGTCGTAGGTGACGAGGTATTTGTCGAGGTGGGGGAGACCGAACGACTCGTCGTGCCGTGCTATCACCCCGCGGCGATGCTCTACGACCGGTCGAAGGAAGAGGTTATCGACAATACCTTGGCGCGTGTCGTAGAACTCGCGCGTTCATAGGTTGTCAAACACCTCGCGCACGTCGTCCCAGTGCGAGCCTTTCCAGTACGTCTTGCCGCAGTCGTCGCACCGCCACGCGCGTTTGATGTCGCCGGGTACGTCGTCCGCGTCGGCGTCGGTAGGTGACAGGGTTCCGTTGCACTCCGAACACCGTTCCGGTTCGTCGAGTTCGAGCATCAAGCCCGCTTCGTCAAGTTCACGAACCTGTTCGCGTACGTCTTTCGATTCAACGAGCACACCGTCGACGCTCTCCGCGAGTTCGATGTCGCGCGTAACAAGCGTCCGCCCTGTCTCGCGTACGAGCGCCGTTACCTCGTTGTCGTCCAACGCGCCTTCGTCGGGGGCGTAGACCACATCGCACCCAGCCATACGCATGTACGTCGTTAGCTTTCCGAGCATAGCGTCGGTGACGAACCTCTCGTCTGCGTCCGTTTCCGATTCGGTCATCCGTTGAGCCAGTCGACGAGTTCGTCGGCGGTACGCGTGTTCAGGACGTCGTCCGCTTCCGCCCATCCGCGGCGCGCCGTCGCCACGCCGTACTCGACGTATCCGAACTCGCTCGGTGTATGGGCGTCGGTGTTGACCGCTACCGGTACGCCGCGCTCGACACACCGACGTACCTGTGTGTCGCGTATGTCAAGGCGGCGCGGGTTGGCGTTGAGTTCGAGAGCGACACCCTCCCTGTCCGCCGTGTCGAGAACCGAGTCGAAGTCGTACCCGTATCCCTCACGGCTGTTGATGAGGCGTCCTGACGGGTGTCCGAGAACGTCAACCTCGTCGTGTTCGATAGCCGACACGAGGCGTTCGGTAGCTTCGTCCACCTCCATCTCCATCCCGTTGTGTACCGACGCGACGACGATGTCAAGTTGGGCGAGTACGTCGTCGGAAACGTCGAGGGTACCGTCCTTGAGTATGTTCGCCTCCGCGCCTGCGAGCAGTTGTATGTCGCTTTCCTCGTCAAGCGCACGGATATCGTCTGCCAGCGCGAGAAGCTCGTCGTCCGACAGACCGCCGACGACGCCGAGAGCCTCGGTGTGTTCGGTCACAGCGAGGTAGTCGAGTCCGCGCTCAACCGCGCCCGCTACCATCTCCTCCAACGTCGCCCCGCCGTCGGTCCTTTCGGTATGGCTGTGTAGCTCACCGAGTAAGTCTTCGACCGTTACAAGGTCTGGAATGTTGCCGTTGAGAGCCGCCTCGACTTCCCCGCGGTCTTCGCGTAACTCGGGAGGGACGTACTCCATGCCGAGAGCGTCGTAGACGCCCTCCTCCGTCTTTCCCGCTACGCGTTCATCCGTCTCGTTTTCCCAGACGCCGTACTCGTTCAGCTTCAGACCTTCGCCTATTGCAACGTCGCGTGTCTTGACGTTGTGTTTCTTTGAGCCCGTGAAGTACTGGAGCGCCGAGCCGAACTCGTCTTCCTCAACGAGGTGTAGGTCCACGTCCTCGCCGTCGCGTCGGAAGCTCGTTTTTCGGTCCCCCTTCTGGACGAGTTCGACATCCCAGTCGGCGACGGCGTCAGCGGTCGCCTCTCTGTCCGTCGAGACGACGACGATATCGATATCACCCGTCGTCTCTTTCCGACGGCGCACGCTTCCCCCAGCGACCGCGCGTTCGACAGCCTCTGCTTCCTTGACGCGTTCGACTAGTTCGCGTGCACGCGGCAACGACTTGCCGAGAGGCTTGCGTTTGCCTGCTTGACGCGCGAAGGGGATACCGTCGAGTATGTTCTCCTCTGTCTTCTCGCCGAACCCTTCCACGTTCCGAACGCGTCCCTTACGCGCCGCTTCTTCGAGTTCGTCGAGGTCCGTTACACCGATGGCGTCATACAGCTTACCTACGGTCTTCGGACCAACACCCTCGACACGCGTCAACGCCTCGATGTCGACCGGGACTTCGTCTCGCAGTTCGTCGAGTTCCTCGACTCTTCCCGTCTCGCGGAACTCCTGAATCTTCGATGCTATCGCGTCGCCGACATCGGGTATCGTCTTCGGCTCTTCGAGGGCGTCGGGCGATGCTTCGCGCACCGATTCGGCGGCGTTCCTGTACGCGCGTGGCTTGTACTCGACCCCTTTCGCCTCCAAGCGGTCGGCGAACTCGTCGAGCATCCCGGCTATCTCGTCGTTCTCTGTCATAGACGGCTGTCCTCCTCGTCGCGTCCCTTTACCTTCTTCACGAAGTTGCTCCATCTGCTCGCGTCCGCCTTCTCCTTAGCGCGCGCCTCCGCCTCGATGCCTTCTCCCGTCCCCTGGAGAACGTTGAGCGCACGGTTGATGCCCGCGACGTTTTCGACGATGCCCTCACCTTCGTCATAGGTCAGGTCTCCCTCACGTATCTCATCTAGGAGGGCGTTGCGTCTACGCCGAAGCAGTTTCTTCTTCTCCTTGACGTCGTCGGGGTCGACCTCGCCTCCACGTACCTCGAATACGTACTCGGCGAGCTCGAACTCTTCGCCGTCGAGTTCGACGGTTTCGGGGATGCGCACACCGACGGAGACGCTGTCGCGGTCGGCGCGGTCGAGGAGAGTCTCGCGTTCGTACTCCTTCATCGGTCCGTGTACGCGCCCCGCCTCCTTAAGCATAAAGAGATATACGTCGCGCGCCGCACCTTCGTGTATGCAGCGATGTGAGGAGTGCGGCGAGGAGGTCTCGATGCCGTACACCTGTAACTTCTGCGGAAATACGTTCTGTTCCGAACACCGTCTGCCGGAGAACCATTCGTGCGACGGTCTGTCGTCCTACGAGAAGGATGTCCGCGAGAGCGGCAAGGTTTACGACGGTCCTTCGACCTCCCCCACGGCGTCAACCGGCGGACGTAGCTACTCTCTCCCGTCGTTCAACGGCAACGTCACGTACCTCCTTCTCGCAGGTATGGCGGTCACGTTCGTCGTTCAGATACTGCTTCTCGCCCTAGGATTCGGGCGTCTACACAACGCCGTCTTCGTCCTACATCCCGACCGCCTTCTTTACGTCTGGACCTGGGTCACGAGCGTCTTCGCACACGGGGGACCCGCCCATATACTCATCAACGGACTCGTCCTGTTCTTCTTTGGGACGCTACTCGAACGTAAGATAGGGAGCGACCGTTTCCTCGCCCTCTTCTTCGTCGCGGGTATCGTCGCTGGTCTTTCACAGGGCGTCGCGACGCTACTCACCCTCGATACCATGCCTCAGCCCGAAACCGCCGCGTACCAGTCGATGGGCGCGCTCGGCGCTTCGGGGGCTATCGCCGCGGTACTCGGCGCTCTCACCGTCCTCAACCCGAACCTGCGTGTCTACCTCTGGTTCTTCATACCCATGCCTCTCTGGGTCCTTACAATCGGCTTCGCCGCCTACGACACGTTCTACGCCGCGACGGGTGGTGTGGGAGCGGGCGGCGTCGCGCGTCTCGCCCATCTCTCCGGACTCGCTCTCGGTCTCGCGTATGGGTGGAAACTCAAGCAGGAGGGTGTCGCCGTCCGTGACCGTCTCAACTTCGGCGGAGGCGGTCCCGGTGGACCCGGCGGTCCTGGACGTGGACGTATATAGCGACAGCCTGATACGTCGCGGCGACAATCTCCGGCGATGGAAACGCGCCTGACCGACTTCTCCGACGATGTTCTCACCGTCTCGGAGGTTACCGACCGCGTCTCGCGTCTCCTCGACGACGACCCGGTTCTGAACGACGTGAGCGTCCGCGGCGAAGTCTCGGACTTCTCTCACGCTTCGAGCGGACATATGTACTTCACGCTCAAGGATGATGGCACGGCGCTGTCGTGCGTCATGTTCAGAAGCTCCAACGGAAAGCTCGGATTCGAACCCGAGGACGGCGACGATGTCGTCGCCGAAGGACACGTCTCGGTCTACGAGGCACGCGGCGACTACCAGCTTTACGTCCGTGAGATGGAGCGTGCGGGACGCGGCGAACTGTACGAGAAGTACCTACAACTCCGGAGCGAACTCGAAGATGAGGGTCTGTTCGACGACGCGCGCAAGAAACCGCTACCCGACTACCCGGCTACCGTCGGCGTCGCAACGAGCGCGTCGGGCGCGGCGGTCCACGACGTACACGACGTTGTCTCGCGGCGTTTCCCGGCACGCGTTCTCCTCGCACCGACACGCGTACAGGGCGACGGTGCCGCCGACGAGATAGCGCGCGCCGTCGAACGCCTCGACGCCACCGAAGCCGATGTCCTCGTTGTCGGACGCGGCGGCGGAAGCGTAGAAGACCTCTGGGCGTTCAACGAGGAACCCGTACCGCGTGCTATCGCCGACTGCGACACCCCCGTAGTGAGCGCCGTGGGGCACGAGGTTGACGTTACGCTCGCCGACCTCTCAGCCGACGAACGCGCCGCGACTCCGAGCGAGGCGGCTGAACTCGTCGTTCCGGACGAAGGCGAAATACACGAACGCCTAGCCTCCCTCGAACGCCGCCTCCGCGGTACCGTCGAACGCGCCGTCGAGGAACGCCGCCGTACCCTCGAAAGCCACGAACGCTTCCTCCGCCGCGCACCCGTCGTAGAGGAGTACGCACAGCGTGTCGACGAACTCGATGAGGCGCTCCACCGAGGCGTTCGCGAAGCGGTCGACGACGGACGCGGCGATGTCGAAGAACAGGCGCGTCTCCTCGAATCCGTCAGCCCTCTAAGCGTGCTCTCGCGTGGCTACTCCGTGGTCGAGTCCGACGAGGGGGTCGTCGAAACCGTTGAGGATGTCACCGAGGACGACTCGCTCGTCGTGCGGCTCTCGGACGGCGACATCGAGACACGCGTCGAGGGGGTCCGCCACGCCGACCGCACCGACCAGGGTTAGGCTTTTACACGCTCCGGAGTAATTCGCGTTATGGACGACGAACTCGACGACATCGACCTTGCTGTTCTCTACGCTCTCCAGGAAGACGCACGCAATACGTCATCCGGCGAGATAGCCGACAGAATCGGAAGTTCGGGTAGTACGGTCCGCAAGAGGATACAGAAACTCGAATCCAAGGACGTTGTAAAAGGATACAGCGCTGATGTCGACTACCAGCGCTCCGGCTACCCGTTACGTATGCTCCTTTTTTGCACGGCTGACATACCGGAGCGCGGTAGTCTTATACAGGACATACTGGGCATACCGGGTGTGGTCTCGGTGCAGGAACTCGTCACGGGTGAGGAAAACCTACTCGTAACAGCCGTAGGGAAGAAGGACAAGGACATAACCCCCGTCGCTCAGGAACTACTCGAACTCGGTCTGACGGTCTCCGACGAGGTACTCGTAAGGACCCACGAAACGTCTCCGTTTGAGGGCTTCTTGCCCGACGAGACTAACCGGTAACCGGAACGTATATTCCTGACGGTGCACTCATGGTGTACAGCTAAGACCGGGTTGGCTATAGATCGACCGCGAACCCTGCCCAAACCTCACGACGTTCCGGTAGATATCTTGTTCCTATCGACCGTAACGTTCTTCAAAGAAGTTTTAGAGAACGCTGTGTTCAGATAGAAGGATTTAATAGTCATTCTGTTCATACTGTGGGTAATGTCAGGACAGAATAGGTCAGCCACCACGGTGAATATGCCGGAACCACCCGGCGAACCTCTCATACCGAACGTTCTTACAAAAGCTGTCTGGGTGCTGTGGCTTCTCTCCGCCGTAGCCGCCTTCTTGGTTCTGCGGTCGGGCGAAGTCACAACGCTCAACGGATTCGCCAGAATCGACGGTCTGACAGCCGTCATGTGGCTCGTCGTCACATTCTTCAGCGGTATCGTGCACAGCTACTCGCGCCGGTACATGTCGGGCGACCGACGTATTCGGGGTTTCTACGCTAACATCTTCGGTTTCACGGTAGCGGTTATGGTGCTCGTGGCGTCCGACCATCTCCTGCTGTTCTGGTTCTCTTGGCTCGCCATGGGTTTCGTGATGGCTCAGCTCATAGGACACGTCCGCGGCTGGCGGCAGTCCGAGGCGGCTCGCCGTGTGGCGCTCCGGTACTTCGTCGGCGGCTCCGCACTCCTCGGCGTCGGTATGGCTGTCCTCTGGAGCGCGACGGGTTCGACCACCATCTCCGGCGTAACCGGCTCAGTCGGCGAGCTTCCGCAGGAAGCCGTTCTCGTCGGGGGCGCCGCGGTCGTTCTCGCCGCTATGGTCCAGTCGGCGCTTCTCCCTTTCCACGGCTGGTTGCTCTCCTCAATGACCGCACCGACGCCCGCCTCGGCTCTCATGCACGCGGGGTTCGTCAACGGCGGCGGGATTCTCCTGACCCGTTTCGCGCCCCTGTTCGTCGAGAACAGCGCGGCTATGACAGCCATTCTGGTTCTGGGCGCTACGAGCGCCATCCTCGGAAAGCTCCTAAAGTCCGTACAGCCAGACATAAAACGTAAGCTCGGATGCTCCACGGTTGGACAGATGGGATTTATGATAGCACAGGCAGGTCTCGGATTCTTCGGTGCCGCGATTACCCATATCGTTCTGCACGGCTTCTACAAGGCTTACCTGTTCCTGTCGTCGGGCGAGAGGGTGACCAACCACGCTCCGGGCGAGGACGACGTGTCCCTGACCGTTGCAGGTATCGCCGTCGCAGTCCCGACGGCGCTCGCCGGCGGCGTCCTCTTCGCCACACTCACCGGGAAGGGAACCGCCTTCGATAGCGGTCTGGTTCTCGCCGTCCTCGTCGTCATCACGCTCATGCACGCGTCCCTCGGTCTCACGTCGAGAAAGGACGTACCGAGACTCGTACGTTTCGCGGGCATCCCCGCCGTCTTCCTGCCCGCTATCGTCGTCTACGCATCCGTCTACGAAGCCGTCTCTTGGGCGATGTCGGACCTTCCGGTTTCGAGCGCACCGCAGGAACTCACCGCGGTTCACGCCGCCGTAGTCGCGGCTTTCCTCGCCGGCTACGTCGCTGTGGAGTACGACGTACAGACACGGAGCGAACGCGTGTATGTGAAGCTCCTGAACATCTCTCAGCCGTCACCGAAGACGGTCCTTACAAACAAGGGTGATTACGATGACGGATAACGTACGCGAAGGGATAGAGGAAGCGTCCGAAGCCGTCGGGTTAGCCTGGCCCCTGCACTCGTTCGTCACGGCGAACCCGCTTTCGGGCTTTGAGAACAAGCCGTTCGACGAAGCCGTCCGTGAGGGCGAGCGCCTGTTCGGCGGCGACGGCTATCCGTCGCGCGAGACGTTGCGCGCCGCGTGGGAGGACGGACGGATAAACGACGGTATACTCGTTGAGGAACTGCTTGAGGCTGGCTACGACCTCTCGCCGGAGGAGACGCTCGAACGTATGCAGGACGGCGCCTCCGTCGCCTCGCCCTCCGACGACCGCGTCGACAGGGTGCTCGCCAAATGGCTCTCGGCGTTCTGCGACCAAGGGCGCGCCGAAGCCCCGATGCCCCACCGCGAGAAAGGCTTCTACGAGGCGTGCAGGCGTCTCGCTAAGTACGACGGCGACGTTCCCGACGGCGCGTCGCTCGCCGACCTGCCCGACGACCCCGCCGACGCCGTCGCGGCGCTCGTCTCCGACGTTCCCGAGGAAGACCGCGGCGAACTGTTCGAACACCACCTGAGCGCGCTTCCCGGATGGACGGCTTTCGTGAAACAGCGCGCCGCGGACGGTTCGGAGTGGCAGGACGAGTACCACATCGACCTCGTCGAGTACCTCGCCGTCCGTCTTGCGGTTGCCGACGCCCTCGGAGCGGAACTCCTGCCCGACGGTGACCGTGAAGGGGCGCACGACGAGGACGCCGACTTCCCTCTCCGCGCCGCGTGGCTAAACGCGTGGGAGCGCACCTACCGCGAAGGTCTTGTCTCCCGTATCAAGGAAGCCCACGCCAAAGGTATCGAGGCGGACGGCGGACGCCCGGACGCACAGATGGTCTTCTGCATAGACACGCGTTCGGAGGTGATACGCCGCGCCGTTGAGGGGACGGGCGACTACGAGACACACGGCTACGCGGGCTTCTTCGGCGTTCCTGTCCGGTACGACGCCTACGACGACGACGTGACTGTCGATGCGTGCCCGCCTATCGTTGACGCGGCGCACAGGGTCCGCGATACACCTGTCGACGGTGACGACGACGGTGCGAACAGACGCGGCGCGTGGAAGGCGCTCAAGGGAGCCTACGTCAACCTCATAACGAACCTCGAAACCAACGTCGCAACCGCGTACAGCTACGTCGAGATGTCAGGTGTCGGATACGGCGCAAGGATGGCGGCGCGTACCCTATTCCCGTCCCTCGTCCACGACGCCGTTGAGTCGGACGTTCCTTCGCGGAACGAGGTCTGCGAACCCCAGCTCGACGGTGTATGCGATGAACACGACCACGAACTCCCCATCGGTATGACGAAGGAGGAGATGGCGGGGTACGCCGAGACGGCATTCTCGCTGATAGGATGGGAGAAATTTGCCCGCGTTGTCGCGTTCGTCGGACATACGAGCGAGACCCAGAACAACCCGTTCGACTCGGCGCTTGACTGCGGGGCGTGCGCTGGCAACCCCGGAGGACCCAACGCCCGTATACTCGCCGCCATCTGCAACGACGAAGAGGTACGCGGGATTCTCGCCGACCGCGGGCACGAGATACCCGACGACACCGTCTTCGTCGCGGGCGAGCACAACACGACGACCGACGAGGTTACCTTGTTCGCCGGCGACGTTCCTGAGAGCCATGAGGACGACATCGAAAGCCTCCGCGACGACCTCGCGGAGGCGCGCGCGGTAGCCAACTCCGACCGCGTCGGGACGATGGGTGAAGCCAAAAACCCCGTCCGAGAATTCGAGCGCCGCGCAGGCGACTGGGCGGAGACGCGCCCCGAATGGGGACTCGCAGGTAACGCGTCGTTCGTCATAGGTCCGCGTGGGCTTACCGAGGATATCGACCTACAGGGGCGCTCGTTCCTACACTCCTACGACTGGCGCGCCGACGAAGACGGCGAGGCGCTCGAGGCTATCATGCAGGGTCCGATGGTCGTCACGCAGTGGATAAACTGTCAGTACTACTTCGCCACGGTCGACAACGCCGTCTACGGAAGCGGTTCGAAGGTCACGCAGAACCCCGTCGGAAACGTCGGCGTCTACCAAGGCAACGGCGGCGATATAATGACCGGTCTCCCGCTCCAGTCGCTTTACGCTACCGACGAGGAGCCTTACCATCAGCCTCTACGTCTCACAACCGTTATACACGCACCCGTCGGCAGGGTGGAGTCCGTGCTCGACTCCAACCCGTCGCTCGCAACCTTACTCGACAACGGCTGGCTGTCGCTCGCCGTCGTCGACCCTGAGAGCGACGAGGTCTTCATGTACGAAGAAGGTCTGAACCGGACGCCTGAATCGGGGAAGGCTACCAACGAGACGCCCAAGCCAACCGTCGACAACTGACCGCGTTCCGACAATCAGGCTTATGTCAGGGGAATACGAAGCCGACGTATGACCGAGACGGAGAGCTTTGAGGAAGAATACGAACGTCTGGAGGAGATAGTCGAGCGCTTGGACACCGGGCGCGTCGGCGAGGACCTTACGTTAGACGAGGCGCTCGAACTCTACGAGGAGGGCGTCGAACTCGTGCGCCGTTGTCGCGAACATCTCGACGACGCAGAGGCGACGCTCGAAACCCTCGAAGACGCCGACATCGACGCGGAGGCTGACGCATGAAGGTTGCTCTTCTCGCATCGACCGCCGACCCCGACGAACTCGCGTGCAGGGCGGCGCGGAACGACTACACGACCGAGTTCGTCGCCGACCGCTCGTTCGCCGAAGTAATGGAGCCTGTCGACGGTGAGACGGTTGAGGAAAAGAAGGAGAACCTAATTTCGCAGTTGATGGAGCGGGGGCACTACGGACCGTTTGAGCATCCGAACGCGACGTTCGCTGTGCGCGGTATCTCGCGCGTCTGTATGGCACAGATTACGCGGCATAGGCATGCAAGCTTCGACGTTCAGTCGTTACGTTACACCATCCCGGAACGCGGCTCAGACGTACGCGACGCCGTCGTCGTCCCTCCGAGCGTTGAGGAAGCCAGTCTCGTCGACGAGTTCCTCGACGGCTGTGAGCGCCAGTTCAACCTCTACCACGACCTGATAGACGAGGATGCGCCCAAGAAGTTCCGCGGCGACGGAACGACGCCACCCGAGGACGCACGTTTCCTTCTGCCGATGGCTACGAAGGTCAACATGGTGTTCACCCTCAACGCGCGCGCCCTGATGCACGTCGCCGACATGCGCGCCGCCGCCGATGCACAGTGGGAGGTCCGCGAGCTAACCGACAGTATGCTAGAACTCGCCGAGGACTGGATGCCGACGACCTTCGAGACCTACCGCGAGGAGATGTTAGGGCGCAAGAACCGTCTCGCCCCTTAGTCCTGCGCCTCGACGCCTGTCTCCCTCAGACCGGGGGTGTTCAGCGCCGACTCGTCCCGCACCGCCTCGACGTAGTCGTCGTATCCTTCGCATGCGACCGTCTCCGCGAGACGCGCGGCGGTCCGCGCCCGTTCACCGTCCCCCTCGACACCGACCTCCACGAGGCTGTCTACAAAAGCGAGGCTCTCGGCGAACGAGACGAGTTCGTCGGCGGGCTGTTCACTTCCTACCTCCACAGCAGTCGTGTACACTTCCTTGAAGTACGTAACCGTGTACTCGAAACGTTCCTTTTCGCCGTCTGCTTCGAGCGCACGCGCCTTTGCGCTACCGAACGTGTTCACTAACCTCGTAGCCGCCTCGTACTCGTCCAACAGACGGTCGAATCCAACGGTCACGAGAACATCGGCGGCGAGAAGAACCATGTCTTCCTCGACGGGCTCGACGCCTACATCCGTCCAGCCACCGTCGTCGAGAACGCGCCGCGTCGCGTCGAGTCCCGCGTGCACGAGCTGGATACCCGCCGCTTCCTGTAAATCGGGCGTCTCCTCGGAGGTACGCGCCGAAAGCAGACAGAGGAACGCAGGGGTCTTTCGCGCCGTCGAAAGCTCGCGTCCAACGTAGCTTCCCAGCTCGGCTGGGTATACGCCGTCGACGGCTTTTTCGAGTTCGGCGTCGAGCCTCTGACGGTCCTTCTCGAAGCCTCTCATCTAACGAAAATAACGTCCCGCGAACCCAAAGACCTTTGCATATACACCCGATGCCGCCGTCAGAGGGATACCTCGACCCCGTAGACTTCCTCAGGTAGCGTCACGCAGGCGCGTTCGACGGCGTCGTCGTAGCCCTCCTCCACCAGAGCGTCGACGCGCCGCGGCACCGTACGTGTGCCGAGGACGGCGCCCGGACGTTCCGGGTCGTCGATGTAGTCGGTTTCGAGAAGAAAGTCGCGTCCGTCCTCCGCCGCCTCGAAGACGTTCTCCTCGTACGCGATGACCGACCGTCGGACTGCGGAGACCGACGGCGACGAGAAATGCTTGACGACGCGGTCGGGCGGCATTCCGACCTCGTCCGCTTTCTCGCGTATGTCGGAGAAGTCGTCGGCGGTCTCAGTATGTAACTGGACCGCGCAGTCGTGTTCTGCGCCGAGTTCGAAGGCGTGTTGCATAACCTCGTTCGACGCCTCCCAAGTCGGTTCCTGGACATCGTAGTGCGGACGCCCCGACTTGAGCGCGACCGCACGTCCTTCCTCGACGTACTCGGTGGCGACATCAAGACCCGCCTTCATCACGCTCTCGGCGCGCTCGACCGCCTCGTCGTTCTGAGGTCCGCCCCACCGTCCGAGAAGCTTGGAGACGAGTCCCGGATGGACGCCGAGGACCGCGAACGCACGCCCTTCGAGAACCTCGCTCGCCGCTTCGACAGTCTCCAAGGTCTCGTCGAAGACCTCGCAGAAGTCGTCGCCTTCGCTCGCCTCAACGCCGAGGCTCCACGAAGGCTTGTTGACTATACACATATGCGTCCCGCCTGCGCGGTCGAAACGTCGCACAGCGTCGATACCGTC
>JBKHFQ010000013.1:0-14311 GCA_046540135.1 Halobacteriales archaeon | reverse complement strand
ACTTCGGGCAGACGGATTCGCAAAGTGAGGCGGAGAACCCGATAGGCGTCTCCCAGTACAACCTCCGCTACACGGCGTCGTCGGACGCGTCGGCAGGCGTTAACATCGACTTCGTGCGCGTGACGCTCCGCGACGGTGGCGACAAAGACCTCACGACGACGACCCATGCCGTCGGCGGTTCGTCTCAGTACGCCGGCAACTGGACCTCGCCGTGGTTCAGGAACGACACGGAACTGAACGGAAATCCCGGAGACGTGGACGCCCGGATAACCGTCGTCGACGAGGCGGGCAATACGTACACGTGCGACGTGTCTCGGACCGGCGGGTGTGAGGAGACGGAGCCTTCACCGTCAGGCATCACGCTGTCTCTCGACAGTACTACGTTACAGACCGGAGAGACGACGACAGCAACCGTGACGACCGAAGACGGGACGGACGTGACATCAGAGGCGACAATAACGAGCGACGATACGGGGGTCGCCACCGTTTCGGGTAACACCGTAACGGGTGAAGGTGCAGGCACAGCGACGATAACCGCAGAGTACGACGGAGACACCGACTCCGAGGAACTGACGGTGAACGAGGCGACGCCCATATCATACAGCGGCAATCCGGTTGCGGAGGACGTGGACGGCGACGGTAGCGCCGAAGCCGTGAGGTTCGACATCACCGGTAACGTGGACGCAACGTTTACAGATATGAGAATACAGTCCACCGGTGCGGCGGCGGTGACGGGTTCCGGAGACCCGCCCTGGGACAGAGGCGAAATATACATAGACGCAACGGACGGCGGTGGCGCGGACATGGGTTCGAACTACGAACTCGGAGACAGGGTGGTCGCGGATGGGTACGACACCGACGCGTTCGGGAACACGATAGGTGACGGAGAAACCGCGACGGTCTATCTGTACGGGTTCAGGGAAGACGGTGGCGCTGACGCCGACATGGACGGGGAGGACGTTACCGTCGAGTTCTTCTTCGACGGTTACGATTCGGAGAGTTTCACCTTCACGCCAGAGACGTCTCCACCGGAGTTCACGAGCCTGACCGCCGAAGTAAACATCCAAGAACAACAGGACAGACTGAGAAGCGCAGAATTCAGCTACAGTCTAGATTCAAGCAGCACAGTTACGTTCAGCGTAGTAGGGCTTGGCAGCGAAACTGAGACGGGTACATCGGGAACCGTGACGGTAGACCCCTCTGGTCAGCAGGACCTGCCGGTAACTCTCAGGGGAGATATACAAGACGGCGAATGTCTGGAGATACAGGTTCCGTCCGGGACCAACAACGGCGCGACGTTCGATTTCGTAGCCGACGGCACCGAGTGTTAAACACGTCTGAGTTCCAAACCACTATAAACCACGCACGGGTGTGTAACACAAGAATGTCCGCAGATCTTTCCGAGAACGAGGAGGACGCTGTCGAGTACATCAAGTCGGCGGACGACGCCTACCAGAGCCAACTCTGGAAGGAGCTCGACGTGACGAGTCGGACAGGTAGTCGCATCGCCAAACGGTTGGAGGAGAAGGAGGTGGTTCGGCGTGAGCAGGCGACGCACGACGGCAACAATACGTACAGGCTAGTCCTCGCCGACGAGTACCGCGACGACGACGGCAACAACGAGGACGAGGAGCCGACGACCGCGGGCTACGAACTCGAATCCGTCGAACGGCGGGCTTTGCGCCTCATAGAATCAGAGGACGGTCTGCCTCAAAGCGAGATGTGGAAGGAGCTCGATGTTTCGAGCCGGAAGGGGAGTCGTATCGCAAGCAAGCTTGAGGACCGCGGTCTGATAGAGCGTGAGGAAGGTGTACACGATGGTAACCAGACGTACATCCTTCACCCCGTCGTCGAAAAGCTCGACTACTCGCTCCTAGTCGCGGGCGACATGATATCGCCGTTCATCGGCGAGGAGAACCCCGACCCGCGGTCCGGTAGCTTCACGGAGTGGATATACGAACTCGCGTACAGCGAGTAGTCAGTCGCCGGGTAGCATAACCCATAGCTGAGGGCGTCCGACGTTACAGTGGACGGCGCGCGACAGGAAGTCGAGTCCCGCCCACGAGAGGTAGAGACGGACGCGCGCCGCCTTCCAAGCGCCTACCGGCGGTTCGTCTCCGAAGTTCTCGACACGGCGCTCCACCGACGGTATGGGATGGAAGACGGTTTCTATGGAACGGTTCCGGCGTTCGTCATCGCCCTGTGTCTCGTTTATTTCGCGCACCGTCCGTTCAAGGGTATCGGCGTCGACACCCGCGTCAAGCGTACGCGCGTCCACCTCAAAGACGCCCGCACGGGTCGGAGTCGGTAGGACGAGCAACGCGACGAACGACCAGAGGACGTACCCGAGAACCAGGTTGACGAGCGCCGCGACCGAAACGAATCCTGCGCCGGGGACTAGGGTCGCCGCGCCCACGAAGCCCACGACGTTCCAGACGACCGCGACCGCGATACCACGGCGCACGCTACCGGTTTCGACTGCCGCGGCACGGCGAGCAAGCGCCGCGACGACCTCGTTGTAATCGAGGCGTTCGAACCAGTCGGACGGTGCGACGACCCCTGAAAAGGTCGGCTCCCCCACGAAGGAGACGTCTTCGGCGTCGTAGACAGTAACATCCGGCGGGTCAAGGTCAAGCGTTTCGAAGCCTTCAAGCGCCTCGTCGAGACGTGGCTCCTCGGTTCGGGAGATACCGCCGACAAGGCGCGCGACGAGCGTACGTCCGACGAGAAGGAGCGCCGTCGCGGTGACGAAGACGCCCGTGGCACCCGCAACACCCGCGGTCCTTCCGGCGTGGAGTAGACCGAATCCGACGGCGACAAAGACGACGGACTGCGACGCCACGCCGCGTAGCCAGCGACGGACGAACGTCGGCGGCGACGGATACGGACGTCCGTACCTCTTGGGGACGATGTAGCCGCCCGCGATGTCAAACGGGGCGTTAGCGACGGCGTACAGAACGACAACGGTGAGTAGCGCCGCGGCGTCAGCCGCAGGGGAGGAGCCGAACGACAGCACCGTCTCAGGAAGGTCGAAGACGAGCGCGACGACCGCCGCGACGGTGACGAAGCCGACGTTGAGAACCCCGATGCGTAGACGGGCGCGCGAGTATGTCACCCCCGCACCCCCAGTTCATCCTCAAGTTCGTGTAGCGACCCTACCTCGTACGTCGGTTCGGTGTCAAGCGCCGCGTCGCGCCTGTGGTCACGTCTAATGAAGGCGGAGTCGACGCCCGCCCGGTGCGCCGCGACGACATCCGTGGGCGAGTCGCCGACGTAGACCGCGTCGCGCGTTCCGATATCGTCAAGGGCACGTTCAAGGTAGTGCGGCGACGGCTTCTTTCTGCGCAGACCGTCGAGCGAATGCTCGCGTCCGTAACGCGCGTCGACATCGACGCCGAGACCGTCGAGTACATGGTCGACCGTGGCGCGCTGGTTGTTGCTCACGACCGCAACGGACCGGTTCGCGGCGAGACGTTCGACGGCGTCGAAGTCGTCGTAGGGAGCCTTGTCACCGGCGTCGAAGGCGCGGCGTTGGACGCGGGAGACGTTGGCGTCGCGCCGTCTCCAGAACTCGTGCGGGTCGACGCCGTACCCCTCGCAGACTTCGACGACATCCTCGGCGTCGCACCCCACGAGACGCTCGACCTCGGAGCGCACGGGTTCAACGCCGAACTCGGCGAACGTGTCGCGGACCGCGCCGTAGATACGTTCGAGTTCGGTGAGTTCGACGAGAACGCCGTCTTTGTCGAACAGAACCGCGTCGTACATCGTCGGGTATAGGCTCTCAAACATCTTAACCGACACGAAAGATTGAAGCGGCGGCGACGGCTATTTCCAACCGGGGTCGGTGGTCTAGTTGGCTATGACACCGCCTTCACACGGCGGAGATCCGCGGTTCGAAGCCGCGCCGACCCATCCACCGTAACCCGCTGGACCTGTTAGAGGCATGCTAAGCATGCCTCACGCGTGTCGACTGCGCGATACAGTCGGTTCGAAGCCGCGCCGACCCATCCACCGTAACCCGCTGGACCTGTTGGAGCCATGCTACGCATGGCTCATAATTTTCAAGCTTAGAAGGATTCAGTACACCGCCAAACCAATCCAACAGACACTATTGCGACAGACGTACGAAGATACGGATAGAAAGATGCGCGTTCAGCCGACCTACTTTCTTCCGTAGTAGACGCCGACGATAGTGCCTGCGACACCCCACGCTATGACCCATCCAGCCGCGAAGGTAGATCCGGGGTTAGTGAAATGGTCGTAGCCCCATGGATAGACCTCCTGTGTCAGTCCATTAAACAGAGCGAACGACAGGTATCCGGCTATCAGGAACCCGAGAGCCACGATACCGACGTACGGAACGACCTCGGTTATGCTTCTTGTTTCGTTTGCCATACTCCGGGTTAGGTGGAGGTGACAGTTTAGTTTTCCGTTTCGTCGGAAACCCGAACTTCGGCGTATCTGTCGCGGAAAGCCGACTCGCACGAGGTACAGCAGAAGTGGTAGACATCGCCTGCGACGCGCGTCGTCACACCCTCCTCGTCCACCGTGTTGCCGCACTCAACGCAGTCGGGGGCGAACGATGGCTGACGAACCGTTGGTGCATGCTTCTCGTCGACGACGACTTCTACGTTGAGTCCGCTTACCTCAGCATCGGTCCGCTCGACGACCGCCGTCGCCTCACCGGGTTCGGCGTTGGCGACGACGGTAACCGTCGAGTCGGCGGAGACATAGACGTTCTCGACACGTTCGTCTTCGACGACGGAGTCCGCGACAGCATGGAGTTTGTCGGGTGCGACATCGAAACGGACGATAAGACGTGTCGTATCGAGCACCGAGGGGTCAAGACGCGCCTCAAACCCCTGTATCACGCCTTTCTCTTGCATACGGTCGACACGATCGATGACGGAGGGCGTCGACATCTCGACCTCGTCGGCTATCTTTGAGTACGCCATCCTGCCGTCTTCAAGGAGGAGACGGAGTATCTCCGCGTCGGTGTCGTCGAGTGATAATTGCATATTTAGCCTATCGAAGCGTAAAGTTAAGAAAGTTAGGTAGTTTTCGTCAGAAGACTATATCCTAAGCCGTTTCTCAACGACACAGACGACTTAGGATATTAGCCGAAAGACGCGTAAACCTGTGGCGCGTATACCCCACGATGACAAGAAAGACGCGCCTCTCGGTGGTCGGCATGTCGTGCGCCAACTGCGCCGAGTCAATCGAAGACGCCGTCGGCGCGCTCGAAGGCGTCGAGGACATCGACGTTAACTTCGCATCTGACGAGGCGACGGTCGAGTACGACGCCGACATGGTTTCGCTCGCGGACGTGTACAACGCCGTCGACGGGGCAGGGTACAGCGCCGTCTCGGAGACTGTGACCGTCGGTATCTCGGACATGACCTGCGCCAACTGCGCCGAGACGAACAAGGAGGCGCTTGAGGACGTACGCGGCGTCGTCGAGGCGGATGTCAACTACGCGACAGACGAGGGGACGGTGCGGTACAACCCGGAGGATACGTCCGTCGAGGACCTGTACGAAGCCATCGAGGACGCCGGTTACACGCCGGTGCGCGAGCGCGAAGGTGAAAAGGACGCCCGCGACACGGCGCGCGAGGACGAGATACGGCGTCAGTTACTCCTCACGCTGTTCGGCGCGGCTCTTTCAGCGCCCCTTCTCTTGTTCATGGCTGACCATCTGCTTCTCAACGGCGAACTCCTCGGCGAGGAGATCCTAGGTATAGAAGCCCGCTGGATACAGTTGGCGCTCGCAACGCCCGTCCAGGTCGTCCTCGGCTACCCGTTCTACGTCAACTCGTACAAGGCGGTCGTCAAGAACGGGCGCGCCAACATGGACGTTCTCATAGCGCTCGGTTCGTCGACAGCATACGTCTACTCGGTCGCCGTACTCGCCAACGTCGTCGCGGGCGAACTCTACTTCGACACGGCGGCGCTCATACTCGTCTTCATTACCCTCGGCAACTACCTCGAAGCCCGGTCGAAGGGACGCGCGGGCGAGGCGTTGCGCCGTCTACTGGAAATGGAGGCTGAGACAGCGACGCTCTTTGACGAGGACGGAAACGAAAGTGAGGTGCCGCTCGAAGAGGTCGAGGTTGGCGACCGTATGAAGGTCCGTCCGGGAGAGAAGATTCCGACCGACGGCGTCGTCGTCGAAGGGGATTCGGCTGTCGACGAGTCGATGGTGACGGGCGAGTCGGTGCCCGTCGAAAAGAGCGAGGGCGACGAGGTGGTCGGCTCGACGATCAACGAGAACGGCGTGTTGGTCGTCGAGGCAACCAAGGTCGGCGACGACACGGCGTTACAGCAGATAGTGCGCACGGTCAAGGACGCACAGTCGCGCCAGCCTGAGATTCAGAACGTCGCAGACCGTATCTCCGCCTACTTCGTCCCCGCCGTCATCGTGAACGCCGTCTTCTGGGGTGTCGTCTGGTTTGCGTTCCCCGAAACACTCGCGGGTTTCGTCAACACCCTGCCGCTCTGGGGACTCGTCGCGGGCGGACCCGTAGCCGTCGGCGGAACCGTCTCGGTCTTCGAGTTCGCGGTTATAGTCTTCGCCTCCGCCGTCCTTATCGCGTGTCCGTGCGCCCTCGGACTCGCCACGCCCGCGGCGACGATGGTAGGCACGACTATAGGAGCGCAAAACGGCGTCCTGTTCAAGGGCGGTGACGTTCTCGAACGCGCCAAGGACGTCGACACGGTAGTCTTTGACAAGACGGGCACGCTCACGACGGGGGAGATGGAAGTGACAGACATTGTCGTCTTCAACTCGTTGGCGGTTACGGACGGGGGCACGACGGGCGAAAGCGCCACCCTGTCGGAGGACGACGTACTGCGTCTCGCCGCCGCGGCGGAGAGCGGAAGCGAACATCCGCTCGGGCAAGCGGTCGTCGACGGTGCGGAGGAGCGCGGCTTGGATATTGCCGCGCCCGACGAGTTTCAAAACATTCCGGGACAGGGCGTACGTGCGACCGTGAACGGCGACGAGGTTCTCGTCGGAAACAAGAGGCTTCTGCGCCAAGAGGGCGTCGAGGTGTCGGAGGCGGAGGAGGAGACAGATGCGCTCGAAGACGAGGGCAAGACGGCGATGCTCGTCGTTCTCAACGGCGATGTAATCGGTGTCATAGCGGAAGCGGATACTGTGAAGGAGAGTTCGGCGGACGCCGTCTCGGCGCTCAAGGACCGCGGCGTTAAGATCATGATGATTACGGGCGACAACGAGCGCACCGCGCGCGCGGTTGCCGAACAGGTCGGTATCGACCCCGAAAACGTCCGCGCGGGGGTTCTCCCCGACGACAAGTCGGACGCCGTCGAAGAAGTCCAGAGCGACGGTAGAAAGGTGATGATGGTCGGCGACGGCGTCAACGACGCACCCGCGCTTGCCGTAGCGTACGTCGGCACAGCGATAGGTTCGGGTACCGATGTCGCCATAGAGGCGGCGGACGTTACGCTGATGCGCGACGACCCTCTCGATGTCGTCAAGGCGATACGTGTCTCGGACGCGACGCTCTCGAAGATAAAACAGAACCTCGTCTGGGCGCTCGGTTACAACACAGCGATGATACCGCTGGCGTCGCTCGGTCTCCTCCAACCCGTGCTCGCGGCGGCGGCGATGGCGTTTTCGAGCGTCTCCGTGCTGGCGAACAGCCTTCTTTTCCGCGGTTATACCCCGGACCACGACTACAGAATCCTCGACCGTCTCCGCCGTCGTCGCTGAGGGTGGACGGTCGGCGGATACCGCTGATTTCATTACTATGCGTGTCGTAGCGCCCGACTGAGGCAGACGTAGGAATCTCCCACGACGCCACAGAAGTTGCCGCGGTCGTAAAACAACGGTTAAGTGGGATTCCCGTCAAACGTGACTAAACGGAGGAGACAAGTTTGAGTACAGAAAACACAGCAAAACATTCATTCGGACCCGAGTGGGAGGAGGATGCCCGCGAGACCCTTTCGGAGGTCGAGTTCGACACCGAACTCGGTGTCGAGTTGGCACGTGATGCACAGAGGCTGTCGCAAGGTAAGATATCCGAGGAAGAGTTTTACTCGCGCCACAACGAGAAGGTGAGCGACGAGTTCGGTATCGACGCGCGCCCGACGGACCCGACGAGCGCCGAACCCCTCGACGAAGAGACTGTCAACGCCGCGCTCGACGACGAGGTTGTCGCCGAACCCGTACCCAAGCCGTACGACAACGGTGGCGCGCTCGACGGCGACGGTGGCGACGGCGGAGGCGGCGGCGACGGTGGCGACGGCGGTGGCTTCGACGACGATGACGACGGCTTCTCGCGCAGGTCGGTTCTCAAGTCCGTCGGTGTCGCCGCGGCGGGTATCGCGGCGGGCACCTGGAGCAACCGTAACCCCAGCGGCATCTGGGACGACGAGAAGAAGGAGCAGGTAAGACCCGCGGGACCCGGAACCCCCGACGACAAGGTCCAGATGGGGTTCGTTATCGATGTCGACGCCTGTATCGGAGGCGCGCACTGCGCTCAGGCGTGCGACTCCGAAAACCAGACGGACAGCGGTCAACTCTGGCAGTTCGTCTTCCAGTATCAGGAGCAGGACAGCGACGAGGCGGAGTTCCTGATACGTCCGTGCCAGCACTGCTCCAACCCGCCTTGTGTCAGCGTCTGCCCCGTGCGCGCTAGACACAAACGCAAGGACGACGGTATCGTCCTTACCGACTACGACATATGTATCGGGTGCAGATACTGTCAGGTTGCATGCCCGTACGGCGTCAACTACTTCCAGTGGGGCGAACCCGATGAGGATAAGATAGAGACGTTCCGTGACAGTAATGCCGACCTGCCCGCGCTCGAAGAGGATGACCGTGTCGACGATCCCAAGTACGACAAGGAGGGTCGTCACACCGCGGGTCCGCAACACGAGAAAGGCGTCATGGGCAAGTGCGTCTTCTGTGTCCACAGACAGGACTCGGGCGACCCCGAACTCGAAGGCACGACGGCGTGCTACGAAGCCTGTCCCGTCGACGCGATACACGTCGGCGACCTAAACGACCCTGAGAGCAAGCCACGCAAGTACCTTGAAGAGGTGGAGAAGAGACATAGTGACGGCGATGAAGCAGGACAGCCCGAAGCAGGCTACGATACGACATCCGAGGACTCCGAGTGGCAGGAACAACGCCACGTCCCGCGTTGGCGTTTCCAGGAGGAGTACGGAACCCGACCCAACGTCATATACGTGGGTCACCAGCCCTCGGAGGATGCAAACGACCAGTGGGTCGACAAGCCCGGCGACTACGAGTCGTACGATCTGCAGAAGAAGCGTGACGGCTTCGACCTCGACTACGGACACGGCGGCGAGGAGGGTGACCACTAATGTCTCTCGACGCCGAACCCGAAGACCTCGTACGTCCGATACGTAAGCCCGGCAAGAAGTACCTCATCGTCGGCGCGCTCGCGACGGTAGGCTTCCTAATATTCGCCGCCGCGTACGGCTACCAGCTTTCGAAAGGTCTGGCGGTTACGAACCTCTCCGACTGGGGTAGCGGTGGCGGCGTTACGTGGGGTCTGTACATAGGCACGTTCATCTGGTGGGTCGGTATCGCACACGGAGGTATTCTCGTCTCCGCCGCGGCGCGCCTGTTCGAACTCGAAAAGTACGAACCCGTCGCGCGCATCGCAGAGCTTCTGACGATAGGCGCGCTTTCGATGGCAGGTCTGATGATTGTGGTCCATCTCGGACGTCCCGACCGTATGGTCTGGAGTACCGTCCGCGCCTATCCGACGACTGTCCACACATCGCCGCTCGCGTGGGACCTGACGGTCATCACGCTCTACTTCGTGATGACGGCGACCTACCTGTCGCTGACGCTGAGAAGCGACATATACCAGCTACGCGACAAGCTACCCGATATACTCAGCCCCGTCTATTCGGCGGTGCTGTTCCGTTACGACCCCGACGAAGACCCCGTCGTCGAGAGGATGGCGTGGTGGCTCTCGCTCGGCATCATAGTGCTCGCGCCGCTTCTGCTACACGGCGGCGTCATTCCGTGGCTGTTCCAGCTAACGCCGTCGATGCCCGGATGGTACGGAGGGCTGACGGCACCGCAGTTCCTCTCGGCGGCTCTCACCTCAGCTATGGGCGGCGTCATGTTCGTCGCGTACATCTTCCGCGTCGTCTACGACTGGGAGGACGTTCTCCCGGACGAGATATTCCACGGACTCGGCTGGTGGATGGGTCTGTTCGGTCTCCTCTGGCTATGGTTCCAGCTACAGAAGCTTATCACGGGTTCGTACGCGCCGACACGTGACGTGGAGCCTGTCGTCAACACGATGCTCCACTCGAACCTGTACATAGCGGCGCTCGCCATGGTCGCGCTACCTCTCGCATACGTGGCTTTCCAACACTTCGGAATAATCGACTTCAGCGTCCGCGGTACCGTGTTCGCGGGGATATTCGTAATCCTTGCCGTGCTTCTCGACAAGACGCTGTTCGTCGTCGAAGGGCTCATCTACGCGTCGACGCGCCTGTACGAGAACGTTCCCGGTGCGTACGTCCCGACGCCGATAGAGATGGCGTCGATAGTCGGGACAGTATCGATGGCGGTGCTGTTCTTCCTCACTATCTCGAAGCTCGTTCCCATAGTCGAACTCAAGGCGGTGAAGGAACACGAAACAGAAACCGAAACAGGAGGTGACTAAGAATGTACGACGTAGCACTTGCCGTGGGGGAAAGCGTAGCCGACTACAACGCTATACAGCCCGGCACCATAGTGATATTCGGCATCATCTTCGTGCCGCTCTACTCGGTACTCGTCGGCTGGTTCGCCGGCGAACCGAGTGACGCTGAGGTCGGCTTCCTCGGCGTAGGCATACTCGCCAGCTTCATAATGTCGCTATGGGGTGGGCTGTTCGTGCTGACCATCATACTCGGTGCGTTGTTCTGGTAGAAAGAGAAAAACACAGATGAACGAGGAACAGGTCCGCGAAATACTGTCCGAGGTCGAAGACCCCGTTCTCGAAGACGACATAGAGTCGCTGGGTCTCGTAAAGAGCGTCGAGATAGGTGAGGAAGGTATCGTTGAGGTCGCTCTCGCGTTCGACGCGCCACACTCGCCCGCCGAGACTATGATGGCGGAGCGCGTCGGTAAGGTGCTCGCGAACGAGGGACTGCGTCCAAGGCTACGGGCGGAACCACCGCGCGTGCCGTCGAAGCTCAGGGACATCAAGAACGTCATCGCGGTTACGTCCGGAAAGGGGGGCGTCGGCAAGACGACCGTCGCGGCGAACCTCGCCGCCGGACTCGATGAGATGGGAGCGGATGTCGGTATACTCGACGGCGACGTACACGGTCCGAACGTTCCTCACAAGATGGCGCTGGAAGACGAACTATCGGCAAAGGACGACAAGACCCTCGTCCCGCCGGAGTCGAACGGCGTACCTGTCATGAGCCTCCACTCGATGCTCCCCGACGGCGAAGCGGCTACGCTCCGTGGTCCCAAGGTCCAGAAGGTTCTCGACACGTTCGTCGAGGAGGTCGAGTGGGGTGGTCTCGACTACCTCATCATCGACATGCCTCCCGGAACCGGCGACGTCCCGCTGTGGCTCGTCCAGAGTCTCGACGTAACCGGTGCGGTGGTCGTTACGACGCCACAGCAGGTGGCGGTCGACGACTCGCGCAGGGGGGTCCGTATGTTCCAAGAACACGACGTGCCGGTACTCGGCGTCGTCGAGAACATGCGTAGCTTCCGGTGTACGTGTGGTAGCGAGCACGAGCTTTTCGGTGCAGGCGGAGGCGACGATATCGCGGACGAGTACGACCTGCCCGTACTCGAATCGCTTCCGCTCTCGATGGAGATGAAGGACCGCGATGTCCCGATAGCGCGTGACTACGACTCCGAGATGGGGGACGAGATGCGCGTCCTCGCCGCAACCGTCGCGGACCATATCGGCAGGGTCAACCGCATGTACGTTGCGAGGGGTCGGGGCGGCGGTCCGCTTCGAGCGTCGAAGTAGCGGCGCACCGTAAGCTATACGCCGCGTCCATCCGAAGTTGGATACATGTACGACACGGTACTTTTCCCGACGGACGGAGGAAAGGGTAGCGAACGCGCCGCTGAGAGCGCTGTAGAGACCGCCGCGGCGCACGACGCGACGCTCCACGTTCTGCACGTCGTCGACGAGGATGTCTACAAGGCGTACAGCGGCGACGAGTACGTCCACGACCGCGAGGGTCTCGAATCGGCGCTCGAACAGGAAGGGCACGAAGCCGTCGAGGAGGTCGCCGACGAGGCACGCGAGGCTGGCGTTGAGGTTGTCACGACGGTCGAACACGGAACCCCCCACGACGACATAGTCGAGTACGCAGGAAAGGTTGACACCGACATAATCATCATGGGTACAAAGGAGCGTGCCGGAGAGTACAGACAGCTTCTCGGTAGCGTCACCGACCGCGTCCTGCGTACCGCGAGCGTCCCCGTAACGGTCGTGAAGACGCCGGTCAGCGAGTAGAGACGCGTAAGACGGGTTCTTCTATACGTTCGCTCTTACACGACGGACACCGCGAGGGACGCGCGAGAGGGTCGTCGAACTCGGAAAAGCCGCAGTCGGCGCACTCAGGCGGTGCAACCAAGAGTTGTTCGTCGTCCGACTCAACCGAACGCGAGACGTGCGGGATGTGAGAGTAGACAGAACGAAGGTGTACGTCGAGTTCGTCGGCAAGCTCCGACGGTGTCGCGTCTCCTTCGCGCAAGCGTTCGGCGATACGCCGACGGGTCGTCTCGGCGTCGAGGTCGTCCTCCCTCATTCCTCCCCGTCGAAGTCAAGCGCGACGCTGTTTATGCAGTACCTCTTGCCCGTCGGTTCGGGACCGTCGTCGAAGACATGTCCGAGATGCCCGTCGCAGGTGGCGCAGACAACCTCGGTGCGGACCATACCGTGGCTCCTGTCCTCGCGGAACTCGACAGCGCCCTCCTTCGCGTCGTAGAAGCTGGGCCAGCCGGTTCCCGAACCGAACTTGGTGTCGGAGTCGAACAGTTCCGCGCCGCATCCGGCGCAGACGTACGTTCCGTCGTCCTTCTTGTCGACGTACTCGCCGGAGAACTTGGGCTCGGTGCCCGACTCACGCAGAATACGGTACTCCTCCTCGGTGAGGCAGTCGCGCCACTCGTCGTCGGAAGAAGGTATTTCATCAGCGTCCATACCCGGTATACGTCGCCGACGGTTAAGACTCCTGTGGCGCGCCGCGCGGCTACTCGCCGTCGTCGTATATCTCGCCCTCGTCCTCGAACACCACGTACCCGACGGTCTCGTCGACGTGGTTCGTCTCGGAGTCGCCGCTAGTCTCCTCCTCTATCTTGAACTCAACGCCGTACGAGTACAGGGAGTCGTAACGGAGGTTGTGGGTGTTCTCCCCGCCCTCGTTGAACGTCTGCGTCTGCGCGACAACGACGGGGTCGGACGTGTAGTCGAAGTACTGGTCGAAGAAGACGTAGTCCCACGAGTCGCCGACGGTGTCGTCCGCCGAGGCGTCCCATACGTTGCCAGCGTTGCTACCCGTTCCCTCCTCAAACGCTATGTAGCCGACGGGTTCGGCGGGATGTCCGTCGCCGTTGGTTCCGTCGCCGCCCTCCTGTTCGCGGAGTTCGGTCTTGAATCCCGTCGAGTCTACGCTCTTGACGCGCGTGACCGCCGAGTCGTAGATGTCGTTGAGCCATCCACCACCCGACTCGGACTGCGACTGAGCGACCACGACGGGTGCGGAGTCGAACGCGGAGTCGAACGAGACGTCGTACCACTTGCTGTCGCAACCGCTTGACCAGCCGGAGCAGTCGGGGTGGTTTTCGGAGTTACGCACGCCGTCGCGTACGCCTGCTTCGACCGTAACCGTACCGTCACCCGTCGGTATCTCGTGGACGCCGCGCTCCATCACGACGTAGTTCGCCGTCTCGGTAGCGTGCGAACCGTCGCCGTCGTTTATCTGGTAGTCCCACTGCTCAACCTGTACGTTGAAGCCGTCGGACTCGACGCCGTTGACTCGGAAGTGGGCAGTCTGTCCGTCGTTGTACGACGCGGGCTTGACGACAACGACGGGGTCGTCGTACTCGTTTTCGAACCCAACCCACTGTGTCTCGCCGACACCGCCCGTCGACTCGTCGTCCGCCGTGATATCGACGGTGCCCGTCTCGCCTATGAGTCCGCGTACCTCAAAGGCGTCCTCAACCGTCTCGCCGTCGAGTTCGACGCGTCTGTACTCGGCGTCGGAAAGCGCCGTGGGTTCGACGGCTGGGTCGCCCTCAGCCTTCCAGACGGTGACCGTCGCGTCGTAGCTTCCG
>JBKHFQ010000012.1:0-14630 GCA_046540135.1 Halobacteriales archaeon | reverse complement strand
TGAGATTTACCTAGTTACTCGTCGATGTGTTCGATGCCCTTTTTAGAGACGTTGGCTTCGGTAATTTCGTCGGGCATCCAGTCGGGAGAGTCTTCAGGGGCTTCGTCTTCCCACGACCAGGCGTCGTACTTATGGACCTTGTCGGTCCCCTTCTCACGCAGACGCACCTCTTCGGCGTTGTCCTTTGCCTCACTCTCACTCGACTCGGCATCGAGTCTACGCGCCGCCTTCAACGCCGCCTGTCTCGGCGTGTTACCCGAAAACACGCTCGTCTCCTCTCCGTCCTCTCTCAGTGCAAAGTTCCTCTTTCCGTCTTCTCTTACCATGGTTGTCGCACCTCTTCGGCTACTTACTCATACTCCTATATTAATCTAACCCCGGTGATGAGGCTCTTCGGACACCGTGCCTCGACGACCCGTTATACTGTCGACATCGATACGGTACCATTCGAACTCCATCTCGTTCATCTCCCTCTCAAAGATGTCGACCGACACCATCTTCGCCTGCGCCGCGAAGACGGCGGAAGCCCTCGTGTGTTCGTCCGACGGAATCCTTTCGAGGGAGCCTCTTACGAGAACGCTTCTCCAGTCGTCGACAGACTCGCGGTCGTGGACGGCGAGCGTTACCGGGTTGTCCGTCTCTATGTAGGTCTGTTTCTCGCTCCCGTCGCCGAACCCGAACTGGAAGACGCATTCGTTGTTCGGTGCGTCGTAACCGAACGACATCGGTACCGCGTACCCACCCTTGTCGCTCCCGAAGGCGAGCGTCCCTACACCCATCTCGCGAAGGTAGTCGACAGCCTCCCCTTTTTCCATCTCCGCGCCGTACAGATGTGCAGACATGGTCTGAGATAAGACCGAAGCCGGTTAACCCTGTCCGTACGGTAACAGAGTAGCAAAGAGTGAAGTTATCCGAGTTCATGGTCAGTTTATGCCGAAGACGCCGGTGCCTTTCCAAGGGGGTTCGCGTAGCCTCCTGCATATCATCTCGGCTTTTCTCGTCCTTCTCGGATACGCGCTCGCCGGCTTCGGCGCGACGTTGATACTTGACGGAGGAGTGCGCGTCGTATCGATGGTTCTCCACCACGGCGTCCTCGTCGCACCGCGGAGCGTGAGCGTTGACTTCGTAACCGCGCTTTCGCTCGTGGTTGCGGGGGTCGTCGTCTTCGTAGTCGGACGCCTTTTCGCGTCGGTCGCGTCGTCAAAGGTGCGCCCTCAGACGTAGCCCGCTACCTCGGCGAGTACGACAACGGACGCGAGGATGACGTGTTCGCCGTCTATCACGAAGCCGTAGAACAGGGTACCGCGGTCGGTCGTGGCGAAGGGGGTGTACGCGAGCGTGTAGCACAGGTGGATGAGGAGGGCTAGGAGGTCGAACGAAACGAGGAACGCCATGGCGACGACCGCGGGAATGAGCGCTACGAAGACGGCGACGGAGACGAGACGCGTCGCGCGCGGTCCGTAGACGTTCGGGACGGTACGTATACCTTCGCGTTGGTCGCCCTCGATATCCTTGATGTCGAACAACGCCGCGGCTACTGTTATCGTGACCGCGAAGAAGAAGGCGAGGAAAAGGAGTTCGGCGTCGAAGAGAACGCCGTAGTAGACGCCGACACCGAGCGGGATAGCGCCCCACGCAAAGCCGACGACGGCGTTCTTGACGAGAAGCACGCGTTTGGCGCGACCGACGGAGTAGACGACGCCAACGACGACGGGCAGAGCGACGAAGGGTGCACCGGGTAGGTCGAGGACGAACGCGAAGGCTACTGCGACCGCGTACAGGACGACGCCGACCGTGAAGAGGGCGCGCCCGTACCTCCGCGTGAACCTCGCGCGGCGCGGTACGTTCTCCTCGTCCTCGTCGATATCGGTGATACGGTTGAAGGAGTAGACGAACAGCGTCGCGGCGAAGACGATAAAGAGAGGCACAGGGTCGGGACGCAGGTCGACGAGCAGTACCGTCGTGAGGGCTACCGAAGTCGCCGAGAGCGAAACGAAGATATTGCTGTGTACGAGGAGTTCGACCGCGGCGACCAGAGACGACAAAGACCGACTGAGCGCCGTCGCTGTTTCCGTCATCGGCTGAGGTTACGCGCTCCGGACTGTTGACTCTTCTTGTCGACTACAGGGCACGTTCGACCCCGTCCTCTATCCGCCGAACGCATCGTAGCGGTGCCGTGATGCGTTAACGCTCACGTATAAACCGCCGCTCATGTTCGGGAAGAATGTTTAGACCGTTCGGACACAAACACCGGTATGGCGCTCGACTACGACAGCCTTGAGTCACCGTTCGAGTGGTACCGCGCGGCGAAGAAACACGGAATATGGGACCCGGAGGAGATAGACTTCTCGCAGGACAGACGCGACTGGGAGGAGAAGTTCGACGACGACGAGCGCCGCCAGTTCATGACCATCTGCTCGTTGTTCTACGAGGGCGAGGAGTCGGTGACACAGACGCTCGCACCGTATCCGATGGCGGTCGGCGCTCTCGAAGACGCGACGTTCGACACGCTTCAGGAGGAGATGTATCTCACGACGCACCTCTGGGAGGAGTCGAAGCACGTCGACTTCTTCAGCAGGTACTTCGACGAGGTCTTCGGGACGCAGGACACCGAGAGCGGCGGCTTCGAGGACGGCTTCTGGAACGAGGAGATAGAGGAGTACCTCATCGACGACCTCGACCGTGTTTCGGGCGAACTACGCGACGCCGTAGGACGCGCCGAACAGGCGAAACGACAGGGCGACGAAGACGAGATAGAGCGTACACAGCGCGAACTGCGCCACCGACTCGGTGACGCTACGATGCACTACATGGGTATCGTGGAAGCGCAGTTAGCGGAGACGGGCTACAACGTCCTCGAACAGGCGCTGGAGGAGAAGGAAGCGATGCCCGGATTCCAGGAGGGTATGCGTATGACGCAGAAGGACGAGGCGCGACATATCAACAACGGACGGTGGCTGATGAAACGGCTCGCGGAGGAGGACCCGGGTATCGTACGCGAACAGTACGAGCCGCATATACGCCACTTCGAGGACGTGGTCGTGGGTCCGACTGTGCAGAACATCTACGTACCCAACCCGCTCGGCGTCGACCTTCCCGACATGGTCGATGCGTCGCTCAACTACATGCGTTCGAGCTTCGATACGATAGGTGAGGAGAAGTTCAGCGACGAGTTCCGCGAGGAGTACATCGACAAGACCGACGCCGAACTCGAAGCCAGAATAATGCGTAAGGTTCAGGAAGCCGCGTAGAACGCCGCAACCCTTTTGACTTCCGGCGGTGTGGGCAATTCCATGGAACGCCGTCGTTTCGTCGCTCTGCTCTCTGCCTCAGTCTGCGTCTCAGGAGCCGGATGCGTCGGGTCGACACAGACCGACGACGGTTCGGGTGTTGTCGGGCGTCTACCGGCAGAAGCTACGACGGGCTTCGGCTACGTCGACGTTACCGACGTGCGTGCCCACGAAACGCTCAACGCACGCGACTACGCTCAGTCCCGTCTCTTTGCCAACACGCCGGGAATCGAGGTCAGCGACTTAGACGGCGTAGTCTCGTTCGGTGAGCGCCGTGCCACCGCATCTGCGGTGGGCGAGTTCGATGTTTCCGACGTTTCCTCGGCACTCGAATCCGAGGGATTCTCCGAATCCACGTCACGGAGAGGCTACCGCGTGTTCGAGAGCGTCAACGGACGTTTTTTGGCGGTTGACGAAACGAGATGTGTATCGTCGGGCGCCGGTCCAGATGCAGTACGACGGACTGTCGACGCGCTCGAAGGCGATGGGGTTACCGCCGTCGACTTCGATGCTGACTTTGCGGCTCTCGTCGACGGACTCAGCGACGGAGGCGGCACATTCGTAACGGGAGCGGTCGTCGGCGAGGGTCGTGTGGTCGCCCGCGGGAAACGCGTCGAGGTCGAAGCCGGCGACGCGACAGCGCGGGTAACCCTCGTCCACGTCTTCGACACAGAACAGGTCGCGGCGAACAGGACCGCCTCCCTGAACACGACCGCCAAGGACCGGATTCGCGGTCCCACCGCGGAAAACGACGGCAGAACGGTGACCGTTACCGGCGAGGTCGATGTCGACCGGCTTTAGTCGAGAGCCTTCCGCAACTGTTCCTCGGTCATCGAGAGCGCCGGTTCGCTGTCGTTACGCGGCGTATCGCATTCGGCGCACCTTTCCACCTCGCCGTCGCGGTACCACTCCGGGGGTACGACGTAACACACCGTGCAGATGTTCTCGCTCCTACGCACCGGCAGTTCGTCGAGCATCTCGCGCTTGTCCATGGTCGCATTACACGCGGAGAGGTTAAAAGACCGCTGGCTGTCATCCATAACCGTTAAGCGACGACGGCGCGACGTTCCGAACGCGCGTGGGTAGCCAAGCCAGGCCAACGGCGCAGCGCTTAGGACGCTGTCCCGTAGGGGTCCGCCGGTTCAAATCCGGTCCCACGCACTGAGCGAACTTAGTGAGCGAGGGAGTAGGACGGATTTGAAGCAGGGAAGGATGTGAGCATCAGCGAACGGATTGACTGAGGTTCAAATCCGGTCCCACGCAGTCTTTTCGAGCGAAGTGAGAGTCGTGGTGCAGGGGTGAAGTTCGACATCCTGTAAACCTCCGATTTGCGAAGTCATGCACCGACTGCCTCATTCACCGGTTACTAAACAGATTACAGAAACCCGCGTCTGTCGTCGTCGCGCGGTTGGCGCTGTACGTCGTCTATCTCGCGCCCCGCAAGATACTCGTCGTACGCCACGTCGTACTTCTGGCGCAGATGAGCGTCCAGAACCTGGTTGCCGAGGAGGACGCGGAGGTACTCGTGGACAGCGCGCCGTGCGACCTCGTCGGCATCGGTTCCGAGGACCGCCGCGAGTAGTGCGAGTTCGTCGCGCGACTGTCCGTCGAGGGGCACGCGTACCTCGTCGCCGAGGGCGCGCCTGTTGCGTTCGACCTGCGCTTCGAGTTCGTCGAGTCCCATGGTCGTATCTCGTCGGGACGAGGCAAGACGTTTGCGCTAGAACTCCGTCTCGTCGATACGCGTTGTCGTCACGAAGTCGGCGTCGGCAAGGTCGTACTCGGCTGGTTCGTTGCGCGAGTACAGAGGGTCGAGGAGTTCGCCGTCCTTTACGCCGCGTACGACGTAGAACTCGTCCGTTTCGTCGGCGTCGATACGGTCCTCGTAGACGCGTTCAGCGAGTCTACGCGACAGCCACTCTTCGTCGCTCACCGACGGTTCGAGTACCTCGGAGGCGCGGGCGTAACGCGTCAGGTACCAGTCGAGGTCGTTGAGGAGGGCGAGCGCGCCGCCGAGTGTCGCTGTCTTGACAACGATAGAGTTGTCGATACGCGTGTCGAGGAAGTCGTAGGTGGCGAGCGCCTCGCGCGACGTGTCGCTCGACAGGAGTTCGCCGCGGAGGTCGTAGCCGTCCTTTCCGAGTACGCGGACGCGTGTCACAAGGGCGGTACGCGGACGCGCCTAACTAAGCTTTCGTCCGGCGACGCGGCGCGCGATGCCGTATGTGACGATGCCGAGGGCGACGTATCCGGCGACGTGTCCGTACGTAGTTGCGGTTGCGCTTCCTGCGGCGAGCTTTGCGACCGTGTTCGCGGACGGTTCAGGGAGCGCGAACGTTAGGGCGAAGAAAGCCATGACACCGACTGAGTAGACGAACTGTGCCTGTTTCCTCTCGCGGAACCGGAGAGCGACAAATGCCCCGAAGCCGACAGCTACGACGGTGACGCCCGTGACGAGTCCGATGAGCGCCGCGGGCGAGGCGACAACGACCCCGTTCAGGCTTAGGAGACCGAGCCAGAGAGCCGCCTGTGCTGGGGCTATAACGACAGCCGTCGCCGTCTTACCGTCGAAGATGGCGGCGTCGGAGAGCGGCGAGACGCGCAGAAGGTCAAGCGTTCCGCGCTCGAACTCCTCGGTAACCGAGTCAGCGGCGATGCTCCCGCTGATGAAGACTGGGAGAAACATCAGAAGAGGCACGAGAACCGCGTACGTGAATCCGTGGTACGGACTCGCTCCGCCCTCAGGAACTTCGAGGGGTTCGACATCGAACTCTGTCGCGCGTCTCTCGCGCTCGGCGTCCTCGTATCCGTGGAGTAGGTCGCGCGCCGCCGAGACGATTAGCGTCGTGCGTAGGTCGCTGTTCGGCGCTAAGACGGTGACTTCGGTGTCCTGTCCGCTGTCTGGACGTTCGACTAGTAGAACGGCGTCGGCGTCCGCGCGCTCGAACGCATCGACAGCCCCTTCGCGGGTCTCGTATGTGGTAGCTGTCCATCCCGCCTCATCCTCCACGAGTTCGACGAGACCGTCGTCGTCACCCGCGACAGCGAACTCGACCGAACCTGAACCCGGGTCGTAGAGTGAGACGAGACCCACGACGAGGAAGGAGGAGAACGCGGCGATGAAAAGCTGTATTGCCAGCGCAAGCACCACGGTCTTCTCTGAGCGAAGAGACGCGAGTTCGCGCCGCGCGAGACGGATGCGTCTACGCAAGAAGGCTCACCACCGTGAGGTTGTACGCGACGTGGACCCCGACGGCGGCGAGGAGTCCGACAGCGTACTCGCGTTTACCGTACCGCGCGCCGACGGATGCGATAGAAGTGGTGATAACGTGCAGAAGTAGAGGTGCGACGAGCAACGCGGCGACGACGACGGGCGAGGCGTCCGAGACGACACCGAGGGCGGCGCGTCCGACCTCCAGACGGTCGAGACCGACGACCTGCGCGACATGCGCCGCCTTCTCGCCGACGAAGAAGCCGACGCCGCTGAGGGTACCGAGGACGAGGGCGTTCCTCGTCGTGCGCTCAAACACCGACGCCGCAAAGCCCGCGTAGACGGCGAGGCTCTTCGCCACCTCCTCAACGACGGCGGCGACTACGAGCAGAAGCGGTACTGAGACGCCGACAGGTAGGGCGAAGACGACCGCGACGACGAGCAACTGTGCGACGAAGACGAACGGTATGAGAAGAACGCTGACCTTTGCGACGCTGGCGCGTCGGTGGAGCCACGATACGAGCGCGTCGAGTGCCTTGAGGCGCAGGGGGCGTTGCGTGAACATGTCCTCCTCGCGGTAGACGCCTGCGCCGAGCGAGAACAGGACGGCGGACGAGAAGAATAGAGGAGCGCCTGAGAAGACGTACCACGACACCGGCGCGGTCGCGCCCTGAAGGTCCCTGACGACGATGCTCAGGGGGGATATGGCGGCGATAGGGTCTACGTCCGTGAATATCGCTGGGACGAAGACGTACGATGTAACCGAGACGCTGACGAAGACGGTGACAAAGGTGAGTTCCTTGTAGGAGCGCGCGAACATAGAGCCTACGAAGGTGAGGGCAAGGAATACCAAGGCGACGGGAGCGACAGCGACGACAGAAGGCGCCCCGCCGTTCACGGCGACCGCCACCCCTGAGACAATAACGAGTGCGGCGGCGAAGTAGGGCAACGTCTTGCCCGCTATTATCTCGTACCGCGAAACCGGGGAGGCGAGCGTGAGGACGCCGCGTCTGTCGATACGCTCGTTCATTATGCTCGTTGAATACGCCTGCACGACGAAGTTCAGGGGAACGAGGAATGCGAAGGCGAGGACGAGCGACCCGAACGGGAACGGGGGCGTGATACCGCTCGGCGTTCCTGCCTGTCCTCCCTGACCGAGGAAGCCGTCGAGACCTATGGACGGAACCGAAAACCCACCGTCTTCGGAGCCTGACCCACCGTCTTCCTCACTACCTTCCGCATCCCCGTTGCTTGACGTCTCCGAGGACTCTTCGGAGGAGTCGCCGGCGGATACGGAAGCCGTTCCTCGGTCGACGTACCTAACCTCAACCGAGACGGGGTAGGCGGCGTCGTAACCGTCAAGAAGGTCTGCGTTGTACCGCCGGACCGCGTCGCGTAGCTCCGAGGCTGTGGCACGTCCCTTGTCCGTGTCGGCGACGCGTACACCGTCCTCGACCATTGCGTCGAGCCTACCCGACGAGAACGCTTCCGAGGACGGCTCCACAGCACGCAACATCTCGCTCTCCTCGACGGCGTCGTGGTAAGGGCTGTCTTCGTCGACGCCGACGACGTACAGACCGTCGTAGAGACCGCCGTCAGCCGCGAAAGGAACGACTGCGGCTACGAGGACGAAGGCGACGACCGCGTACGCAAGGCTCCTGCGGTCGAGACCACCCGCGCTACGCGACACCTCCCACCGCGCGATACGGAGTACCTTCCGCGGTCTCACGCCGCCTCCGCAACGTCGAGGAAGATGTCTTCGAGGCTCGGTTCGCGCGTCCGTATGTCGACGACCTTGCCGCCCGCTTTGCGCGTTTCGTCGCGGACGCGTTCGACATCCTCCATCGTCTCGACCGTGATGCGGTAACGGTCGTCGTGCACGTCCGCGCCCTCGACCTCAACGGTCGTCTCGACGCTGTACTCGACACCGCCGTGTTCGTCACGTATCTCTTCGAGCGTGCCACGCGCCACGACATCCCCCTCGTTCATTATGACGACGCGGTCACAGACGCGTTCGACGTGGTAGAGGTTGTGGGCGCTGAAGACAACCGTCTTTCCTGAGTCGGCGAGGTCGCGCACGAACTCCACGACGTAGTTGGTCGTCAGAGGGTCGAGACCGCTTGCGGGTTCGTCGTAGACGAGAACGTCGGGGTCGTTGACGAGCGAACGCGCGACCGCGACCTTGCGCTTCATACCCTTCGACATGTCGCCCGTACGCGTCTCACGCCTGTCGAGTTCGAGTCTGTCGAGCGTGTCGTGTATGCGTTCGTCGGCGATATCGCGTGGAACGTCGTACAGGTCGGCGAAGAAACGGAGGTAGGAGAGCGCCGTCATCTCCTCGTACAGCGGCGATTCTTCGGGCAGATAGCCAAGCGACCGGCGCGTCTCTGCGTCCGCAGGGTCACCGCCCGCGACACGCACCTCTCCTTCGGTGGGTTCGACGAGTCCGGCGAGCGTCTTGAGCGTCGTCGTCTTGCCCGCTCCGTTCGGTCCGACAACACCGAAGACCTCGCCGGGTTCGACGGAGAATGTTGAACCGGAGACGGCGACGTGTCCCGCGTACTCCTTCCTCAGGTCACGGACCTCTATCATCTATCTTCGTCCATGCTACGTCTCCGCCGTACTTTACGCTGATGGACGTAGACTGAAACGGCTGTTTTAGCCTACGTAAGGTCTATGAAAAAGACGGTCGAACGTACGTCCATGAGACGCAGAGAGTTCGTGACCGCCGCGGCGGCGGGTGCGGCAGGCGTGACAGGATGTATTGAGGACGGCGGTGGCAACGAAACCGACGGTAACGAAACCGACCAAAACGACACGGACGATGGTAGCGACACAAACACGACGGTTACCGGAACCTCGTTCTCTACCTCGGACGTACGCGGCGGCGATGTCGATGAGTCGGCTTCGTATTCGTTCGACGACAGGACGCTAACCGTCACCGGTGTCATCGAGGGTTCGGATGCGTGCAAGACCGCCGAACTCGAAGACGCGCGCTACGACGCCGGAGAGGGTGCGATAGTCGTGGACGTCGTTACCACGGAACCCGAAGAGCCATTTGGGGGAACTTGCGCCCAAGTAATCACGCCGATACGTTACGAGGCTACGGTCGAGTTCGAAGGCGGACGTCCCGCAGTCGTCGTGACACATGACGGCGAGGAGGTTGACGCAAGCGAAGATACGGGCGACGAAAACGGGGGTGAAGATGAGGATAGACCGACACTCACCGATTCCGAGTTCGAGGTTACGGGTTCGGAGTGCGGTGAGGAAGTCGACGAGGCGGAGTATTCGAGGACACAGGCAACCTCGGAGGACGATGAAAGTACGGGCGTCGTCGAGGGTACGCTCTCCGGTCCGGATTCGTGTACCACCGCCGAACTCGGCTACCTAAGCTACGACGCCGAGGACGACACCCTCGTTGCCGACATCCGTTCGGCAAGCACCGACGAGGATGCGTGCGCTGACTGTATCACAGAGGTCGACTACAGGCTCGAAGCCACGTTCGAGAACGGCGTCGCGGAGTCGGCTTCGGTCTCACACGACGGTGTCCGCGTCGACGCTGTCGGTGACGGTATCGCGGACGCTGAGTTCTCCGTCGTGGAACGTACCAACGCTTCGGGCGACGAGGGGAGCGGAGACGCTGACTTCGACGAGGAAGAAGGGGAAATCACCCTGACCGGCACGGTAATCGGTAACAACGGATGCGCGACGGCGCGTCTCGCCGAGGCGGGAGTCGAGGACGGCGCGCTCAACATCGACATCGAGACGGTGAGCGACGGCGGCGACGTCTGCACACAGGCTCTCGTAGCCGTCCGGTATGAGGCGACGTTTACCTTTGAGGACGAGGCACCCGACGAGGTTTCGGTATCACACGACGGTGAAGGCGTCATGAGCGGCGCGTACGAGTCAGAGTCCGTCTCCGCGGAACCCGACAACGAAACCGGTAACTAACCGTCGAGTTCAACGCGTTCCTCGTCAGCGTACAGACGCGGAGACTTAACGACCCCGTCTATATGTAGGTCACATTCTACATCGCCGCCGAACCCCGATGAGTCGCCGACAGCGACGTGTACCGTACCGCGTACCTTCTCGTCCTGTAGCACGTTGCCTATGAGCGTCGCCGCCGGGTTGACGCCCACACCCAGTTCGGCGAGATTGCGCCCGCAGTCGCCGACGGCGTCCATCCTCTTGCGCAGACCGTCGTGCGAAACCTCCGTCGCGCGCCCGTCCTTGAACTCAACGCGCACGGGTTCGTCTACGACGCCGAAGCCCGCGAGCGAGCCGTCGATTACGAGTGTTCCGTTGCCTGTCGTCGGCGCGACGTAGACCTCACCCGCTGGCAGGTTGGTGACGCATCCGGGTTCGTGGCAGATACCATCGTCAGGGTGCCAGTCGCGGTCGCCGATACGGAGCGTCAGGTCGGTGCCGGCGTCCGTCTCGATACGCACCTCGTCAGAATCGCCGAGTTCGTCAAGTAGAGCGGCGGCGTTCTCGGCAACCTCGTTGTAGTTGGCGCGCATCGCTCCTCCCATAATCTCACGGGTGATGCTAGGAAGGGTGGCGACGCGCGCCCCCGCCTCGCATGCACGGATACGCGCGTCGGTATGCGTCAGGCTACGTGTCGTCGCGGCGAAGACGACATCGCTCGAACGCATCGCTGACGCGACGGGTGCGGGAGGTTCTGCACCGTGGTTCTCGTCGACCGCAATCTCGGCGTAGACTGTCTCGTCAGCGACACGTTCGGACGCCTCTTGCAACGCTCGCCCTATCTCACGCCTTTCTTTGTCCGTCACGACAAGCACGGTTTCTTCCTCGGAGACAGCCATACAGTCCTCGACGGCGGCGCGTGCGCTCTGTTCCATACCCTATACTGTACCGGAACGGTTAAAAATCGTAGGCACATACCGCGAAACGCGCGCCGGCGTAGCTCAGCTGGGAGAGCGAGTCCTTCGTAAGGACTAGGTCGAGGGTTCAAATCCCTCCGCCGGCTTTCGTTTCCTCTCTCGCTCTTACAGATACCCCATCTCACCGAGACGGTCCGGCAGGTACGAGTCGGTCACGAAGTCGAGACCGCGTGAGGCGAGCGACTGCTGTTCCGCCTTCTTGTCGATGTCTAACTGAAGCTCTATCTCTTCTCTCCAGTACGCCGTATCGAACCTTGGGTCGTCGAGTTCGTTCTCAAGCGCGTTCACGTCGGAGTCGCTCAGCGGGTCTGTCGGCAGGTCGTACTCGACGATGTCGGACGGCTGTATACCGACGAACTCGGCTTCGGGCGTGGCGAGGTGTTTCGACAGGTGGGCGCTCTTGATGCTCCCGTACGCCACGCTCCCGAAGATACGGTACGACCAAGGGTCACTGTCGGTGAACACCGCAACGGGTAGACCCTGTTCGTCGTGCAGACGCTTGATAAGGCGACGCGTCGACCGTGCCGGTTGCCCTTTGAGATGAACGACAACGGCGTTGTACTCCTCGTCAAACCCGTTTTCGACGAGCCTATCGCGCATGCCGCCCGTCTCGACGGCGAGGACGAAGTCGGCGTCGTTTTCGAGGAACTCGACCGTGTCCACGTCCGTGGGTATCTGGTATCCTCCCTCGCCAACGTCCTCCTGGCAGTGTATCTCGCGCTCGCCGCGCCGAGTCTGTTCGCGTATGCGGACCGGTCCGATAACCGTCGCGCCGTCCTCCTCCGGACGCATACGGAAACGCTCGCGGCGTACGTCGCTCACGATTTCGAGGTCCTCGACAAGACGGTCGCTCTCGTCCTGCGACGTGAACTGGGCGTCTCCCCAGCCTTCCGAGAGGTAGTACAGTTCACGGAGCGTCGACGAACGTCCCTCGTCGACCTGGTTGTGTATGAAGTCGAGGACGTAAGCGAGGCGCAGAAGCTTACGCGCGCCGCTGACCGATGCCGCAGAACGTGTGCTTTGCGAGTCGCCGTAGACCCAGACGCCGCTTTCGTCGTCGTACTCGACGTTGCTCTTTGTCCGTGTCGGTATACGTACCCGCGGCACCTCGCCGTCGTCTATCTGCTCGTACAGTTCGTCGGCGAGCTTGACGAGCTCCTGCATCACCTCGTCGTCGCTCCCTGCCGGGGCGTCGGTATCGGCGCTCACCCCACCACCTCCACGAGTTCATCGTCGATTCCGTCGACGGTCACCGAAGCCTCCGCAGGAATTTCAAGCGACGTTTCGTCCCCCTTGCTCACAGAGACGTTCCAGACAACGTCGAACTCGTCGCCGAGGTCTACGACGTTCGCCTTTCCGTCAACCTCGACCTCCTCGTCGACAAAAGCGTGGACCTCGAACTCCTGCTTCCTACCGGAGTTGTTCTCGACGAGTACCGTCGTTCCGTCGCCGTCTGTCTCAGCCTTGACGGTCACCTTGTCGAGTATACGCGCCAAGGTTGCGTCGGTTGACGGTGTCTCGCGCTCCGTCACCTCGGCGACCTTCTCAGCCATCTGCGGCAGGAGGTTCGACACGACGCGTTCCTTCTCGCGGCGTTTTTTACGCGACTTCGCCTGCTTGATATGGCTCTTCATGCCCCGCGCCACCTCGCGGACGGCGCGTTCTATCTCCGCCTCTATCTCCGGCACGTTCGCGACGGCGTCCTTTGACTCCGATGTGAATGGCACGTTCGTAGAGGCGACGTGTACGGCGATTACCGCAGGTCCCTGCGGCAGAGACGACTCGTCGAGACCGTAGTTCTTCCAGCCGATGTCGGCGACGGTGTCGGTGATAGCGCACGCACCCTGTTGGTAGACTAGCGGGACACGGTTTGCGAAACGCAGGAGGGTAGCGTTTCCGTCGCCGGGCACCGAACCACCGTACGCGATACCCGCCTCGACGACGAACGGGTCGCCTCCATGCACCGACGCGTCGCGCGTCGTCGCGGCGTAGAAGTCTGCGTCGTACTCCTTCCGTAGACCCGCTTCGAGGTCTTCCTCGCCGATGGGCGACAGACAGTCTGTCGGCGGTGCGATGACATCCGTGGCACGCATCGAGTCGAGGAGATGGCGCGCCACGTCGCGGTCCGCGGCGACCTCGTCGGTCGAAGGCACGTCGCGGTCGACGGTCTCCATCGACGACCAGACCGTGTCGACGATGTTACCGCGCGCTTTCTCGCCGAAACGTTCGTCGCGTACCTCCTCGATACCGTCCGCGGCACCGTTCACCGCTTCGTCGAGTTCCTCGCGCGTCATGGTATCGTCTGCGTCGCCGAAACGTCCCGCGAGACGTTCGGCAAGATCACGCACCGCCGCCTCGTCCTTACGGTCGGTCGTTGCGGCGTCGAGCGTTGCGTACAGGTCGTCCTCGCGCGACTCGACGATAACGTCCCATACGCCGTCTACAACGTTTTCGCGTACCGTCTCGCCGAAACGTTCGTCGTTCTCCTCCGCCGCTTCGCCGACGAGTTCGGCGAGCGTCGAGCGCGACAGACGGTCCGCGCCATCGACGGTTTCGGCGACCGCCTCGGCGAACTCGCGCGTCGCGTCCGCGGGCTTGTTCGCCACGGCGTCGACGACGATAGAAACGAGACCGTCGTCCGTCTCGTAGCTACGCGGCGGCGACCAAGCGGCTTCGCGCCCAAAGAGACGGTCACGGAAGCCGTCGAGTATCGAGTCCGCAGTCTTGCCGCCGACGCGCGTGAACTCGTTGCTCACGAATCCCCGTACGCTGTATGAGTCGGTCGATTCGAGTAAGCGTATGAGGGTACCGAGTTCGACGCCGTGCGGATGCGGCTTTATTTCGCTGGGTTCGTCAGGGAGTTCGTCGGTCGCGCGGTCGAACGAGAACTCTCCGTCGGGTTCGCGCAGACGGAGGCGCGCATGCGGATTGACGACCGCGGTGTTCTTGAAGTAGTCGTGTAACTGCGACCGGGCGCGCATGTTCGCCTCCATCTCTATCTCGATACGCGTCCCGTGCGTCCGGTCCCACTCGACCTCCTCCTCCGACACAATCTCGGGTTCGTTCGTATCGGTGTCGATGATGACCTCGAACCTCTGCGCCTCGCCGCTCTGCGTCTTCGATGTCACGACGGCGGGCTTCCCGCTCGTCAACTGGGCGTACAGGACCGCGGCGGAGATACCGATACCCTGCTGACCACGCGACTGCACGCGCTTACCGAACCGG
>JBKHFQ010000011.1:0-15231 GCA_046540135.1 Halobacteriales archaeon | reverse complement strand
AACCTGCGCGGCACGACCGACGCGCGTTTCGTACATCCCGACGACCTCGAAGAGACCGATTTGCTGTTCACCGCCACGCCGCACGGCTACACGATGGAGGAGATGCCGCGTCTCCGCGACTACGCCGATACGGTTGTCGACCTGAGCGGCGACTTCCGTCTCGACGACCCGGCGGACTACGACGAGTGGTACGACGAACATCCGAACCCGGGTATACTCGACGACGCTGTCTACGGAATACCCGAACTCTACCGCGACGAGATAGAGGACGCCGACCTCATCGCGGCGGCGGGTTGTAACGCCACGGCTTCGATACTCGCTCTGCATCCTCTCGTCGAAAGCGGTATAGTCGGCGAGAACGACGACATCGTTCTCGACGTGAAGGCGAGTTCGAGCGCGGGCGGCGCAAGCGCGAACACCGCCTCGCACCACGCCGAGCGCTCGCGCGTCGTCCGTCCGTACGCGCCGACGAGCCACCGCCATCAGGCGGAGATAGCACAGGAGACGGGTCTCGATGTAAACATGACCGTCCACGCCATCGAGATGGTGCGCGGTATTGCGGCGACGGCGCACGCTCTGGTCGAGGGTATCGAGGAGAGCGACCTATGGAAGGCGTACCGTGGCGCGTACGGCGACGAACCGTTCGTCCGTGTCGCCAAGTCGCGCCGCGGCGTCTACCGTTACCCCGAACCCAAGGTCGTCGAAGGCACCAACTTCTGCGACGTCGGCTTCGAGGTGGGCGACGGACGCATCGTCGCCTTCAGCGCCATCGACAACATGATGAAAGGAAGCGCAGGGATGGCGGTACAGGCGGCAAACATCGCTCTCGGCTTCGAAGAGACCGCAGGACTCGACTTCCAAGGAATGCATCCTGTATGACCGGAAACGAAACCACTGTCGTCAAGATAGGCGGCACGGAAGGCGTCGAACGCGACGCGGCGCTCGACGATATCGCCGAGCGCGTCGAGAGCGGTGAGCGTATCGTCGTCGTCCACGGAGGAAGCGGAGCTGTCGACGAACTACACGAACGTCTCGGCGTCGAACCGACGTACGTCGAAAGTCCGTCGGGGATGAAAGGGCGTTTCACCGACGAGGAGACGATGGAACTGTTCAAGATGGCGATGGCGGGGAAGGTCAACACGACCCTCGTCGAGGAACTCGTCGCGCGCGAAGTTGACGCCGTGGGTCTGACGGGCGTCGACGGACGTTTGCTTGAAGGCGAACACAAGGACAAGGTAATCGCTGTCGAGGACGAACGCAAGAAGGTGAAACGCGGCGACCATTCGGGCAAGATACAGGAGGTCAACGACGAACTCCTACGCCTTCTCCTTGACGACGGATACGTCCCGGTCGTCGGAGTGCCGATGGTTTCGTACGGTGGCACCGCGGTGAACACCGACGCAGACCGTTCCGCCGCCGCGGTTGCTGGTGCCCTCGGAGCGCGTCTCGTCGTACTGAGTGACGTTCCCGGACTGTTGCGCGACTCAGACAACCCAGACAGCCTCGTCGACCGCGTCGCGTACGACGGGATAGACGAAGCTATCGACGAGTACGCCGAGGGTAAGATGAAGAAGAAGGTCTACGCCGCGCGCGAGGCTCTCGACGCGGGTGCGCGCGATGTAGCCGTGGCGTCGGCGAACGTCGACGAACCCGTGACGAGCGCTCTCGAAGGGAACGGAACAAGTTTCGAGGAAGACGATGACTGACGACCATATAGAACGCGAGGAACGGTACGAGGCGGTCTTTTCGAAGAAGCCGATACCTATCGTCGACGGCGACGGCGTCTACGTCTACGACGACGAAGGAAACGAGTATATCGACATGGGTGCGTCGTACGGTGTGATGGGTGTCGGTCACGCGAACCCACGCGTCGTCAAGGCTATCGAGAATCAGGCGTCGCGGTTCACGTACGCGCAGGCTTCGTACGCGACGCCCGAACGCGGCGCTCTCATGGAGGCGCTGATGGATGTAACGCCCGAAGCCCTCGACCGTATCTTCCTCGCAAACGCCGGTACTGAAGCGAACGAGGCGGCTATCAAGTTCGCGCGCGGTTCGACCCATGGTTCGGGGGTTGTTGCCGCAAAACGCGGCTTCCACGGACGCACCTTCGGCTCCATATCGGCGACGTGGAAGTCGAAGTACCGCGAACCGTTCGCGCCCACTGTGCCCGACTTCGAGTTCGCGTCGTACAACGACGTTGAGTCGCTGAAGGAGAAGGTCGACGACGAAACGGCGCTCGTACTCCTTGAACCGATACAGGGCGAGGGTGGTATCTATCCCGCCGAGGAAGACTACCTTGAGACTGCGCGCGACCTCTGCGACGACCACGGCGCATACCTAGTATTCGACGAGATACAGACGGGTATGGGACGCACGGGCGAGATGTGGGCGCACGAGGACTACGACGTGACGCCCGACGCGCTCACGACCGCCAAGTCGCTCGGCGGCGGTCTGCCCATAAGCGCCATCGTCTGCCGTGAGGAGATGACGGAGATACCGAAGGGTAGCCACGGCGGAACGTACTGCGGGAACCCCGTCGCCGTCGCCGCCGCACGCGCCGCGGTCGAGTACACCGTCGAGAACGACCTGCCCGCGAACGCCGCTAGCGCGGGCGAACGTCTCGTCTCCGGTATCGAGGATATCGACACCGACCGTATCGTTGATCTGCGTGGCGAGGGACTGATGCTCGGCGTACAGGTGCGCGGACGCGCCGGACGTTACCTGAGCGGACTCGCGGGTAAGGGCGTTCTCGGTCTTACGGCAGGCAGAAACGTGATACGTTTCCTCCCCCCTCTCACTCTCGAAGACGAACACGTCGACGCCGTCGTTGACGCTCTCGGCGAGGTGTTCGAATGAGAGCTACCGTCGTCGACCGCGACGCCGAGTTCGAGTTCTTCCGTGGTCTCGTCGAGCGTTACAGTCCGTCAGGCAACGAGCAACCGGCGCGCGACTACCTGCTTGAACGCCTCCCGGAGATGGGCTTCGACGTATCGACAGACGAGGTCGGCAACGTCGTCGCACGTACCAAAGGCGACGGCGACGAGGTAATGCTCACGAGCCATATGGACACTGTCCCCGGAGAGATTCCCGTACGTGTTGAGGACGGCGCGCTCTACGGACGCGGTTCGGTCGACGCCAAGGGACCGCTAGCCTCGATGTTCGCCGCTGGTGCGCGCCTCGTCGATACGGACGCCGACGTTACGGTCGTCGCCGTCGTTGAGGAGGAAAAGAGCGGCATGGGTGCGCGCCACCTCACCGACCGCCGTGACTCACCCGCGTACCTCGTCAACGGGGAACCGTCAGGGTGGGACACGGTCACGCTCGGCTACCGCGGTATTCTGCGTTTCCGGTACCGCGTTACGGGCGAGGTGATACATACGGCGCGTCCCGGTGTCAACGCCATAGACGACGTTATCTCTTTCTGGGAGTCCGTCCGCGGTCTTCAGGACCTTGACGAGGGCTTCGACGCGCTCACGGCGACCCCTACAGAGATAGACTCCGACTCCGACGGGTTCGAGTTGCGTTCGGAGCTACGCGGAAACATGCGTATACCGCCCGCAAACGAGGTTGCCGGGGTGCGCGAGATGGTCAAGGAAATCGAGCGCGAGCACAACGGGGACGTCTACTGGGGCGAGTCGACCGAACCCGTCCTCGTCGACCGCTCGAACCCCGTCGTACGCGCCTTCCTGCGCTCCGTCCGCGACGAGGACGGCGACCCGGGTCTGTCTGCCAAGACGGGGACGAGCGACATGAACGTCTTCGCCGAACGTTGGGACTGCCCTATGGCGACCTACGGACCCGGCGACTCCAACCTCGACCACACGCCGAACGAGCATATCGCGGTTGACGAGTTCCACAGCGCCGTCGACGTTCTCGAAGGAGTAGCGCGCGACCTTTCTACCTGAACTCACGTAACGCGGCGCGGACGATGTCGTCTTCCTCAGGACGGAACAGAACGTCGTCGTCTGCGCGCCGCACGAGTTCCTCGACACCGTGGAACGCAACCGCGGGCGTTCCCCCGCCGCCTTCTCCCATCACCGCGTTGGCGAACGCCGCTACCTCGTCAACGACCGCCTCTTCCGTGGCTTCGAGTTCGTGTCCGTACAGTCCCTTTTCGCCGCGCCAGTCGCGGAGTGCGCCGACGCCAGACCATCCGACCGCGACGCCCGTCTGCCCCCGTCTGAACGCGCGTCCGCAGGTGTCGGTGACGACAACAGGTGTGTCGATGTCGTCGCTTATGCGCCCGGCGCTGTCGTCGGGTTCGCGCGGCAGGAGGACGACGTTACCGTCGCCTTCGACGTTCGACCTGTCGATGCCTGCGTTCGGTGCAACGTGTCCGAAACGCGTGACAGAGAGCAGGAAAGGCTCGGTTAGCACCAGTTCCTCGGACTCCTCAAGTACCGCCTGCACGAAGCGAGGGTCGGCGTCGTTCCTCGCCGCTAGGTTTTTCGCGCGGTCCGAGGGGTCGAAGCCGTCGAGCGCGCGGACACGTCCTTCGACCTTCGAAACGGCGGTGCTAGCGACGGCGACGAGGTCGGCGTCCTCCGGCAGATACGCCGAGATGTCGTCGTTTTCCGAGAGACGGGGGATGCCCTCGACGACATGAACCTCTGTGCGCATGGCGCAACCTGTCCGCGTTCAGGGATAAGCTTTTGTTTCACCGGTCACGTACCCCCTCTTACCCCATGTCCCAACAAGACGACGGGGACGAGACAGAGGAGCAGGTCGAAGAGGACTCGTTCGGGTACTCTCTCGAAGGTCGCTGGGAGGATATAGTGCGTTTCGGTGAGGAGATTATCTCAACCTTCGAGGAACACGACGTCAAGCAGGAGACGATATCCGAATGGGATGCGTGGCGCCCTCGAAGCGGCGAGCAGGAGGAGGAGATGCGCGAAAAGACGGTTGAGAAGGCGAAGGTCGAGGAAGGCGACCAGACCGCCGAAAGCGCCGCTGAGACCGCTGAGAAGCTCTCGGAGACACGCGAGAAGACCGCCGAGGGTGAGATAGGTGAGGCGGCGGAGAAAGCGTCGGAGGCTTCGAAGTCCGCGGGTAAGACCGTCGGCGACGCCTCACGCGATGTCGTCCGCGCCGTCGAGGACAAGGTGTACCGCCGTATCACCAAGACGAATCCGCTCTACTTCGACACGGAGAACTTCAACGCCTCGCTCAAGGTCGTCGAGTCGATAGGCGAGAAGGTCGGCAAGGTCAAGGACAAGCTCGTCAACGGAGAAACCGATGAGGAAGACGACGATAGGAGGTACAAGATGACGATAAAGGCGGAGTCGGACGAGGTCAAGGAGGCGCTTGACGAGGAGTTCGAGGACGAAGAGACCGACGGCTAACGGTACTCGTTCAACGTCCTGCGCAACGACCTCGCCGCCTCACGCGCCGCGCCGTCGAAGTTTTCGCCGTCGCTGGCGTAGATAATGGAGCGCGTCGAGTTTACGAGTCCGACGCCACTTCCGTTGGTACCGTGTTCGACCGCCGCCTCCGCGTCGCCGCCTTGTGCTCCGATTCCGGGGACGAGGAAAGGCAGGTCGTCCGCGTAACCGCGTACCTCCTCCATCTCGTCGGGATGCGTCGCGCCGACGACGAGACCGACGTTTTCGTTGACCGCGTTCCAGTCGACGGCGCGCTCGGCGACGTGGGCGTAGACGGGCTTTTCGTCTGCTTCGAGGTCCTGTATGTCGGCGCTCCCCTCGTTCGTCGTCTTGCACAGAACGAAGACGCCTGCGTCGTCGCGGTCGAGGAACGGGCGTACAGAGTCGGTCCCCATGTACGGGCTAACCGTAATCGCGTCCGCGGTATCGAGTAGTTCGGCGTACCGGCGCGACGAATGCCCGATGTCGCCCCGTTTGGCGTCGAGAATCACAGGCGCGGCGGCGCTTGCTTCCTCAACCGTTTCGAGCAACGTGTGCCAGCCGTCAACGCCGAGCGCCTCGTAGAACGCGGCGTTGGGCTTGTACGCGACGGCTATATCGCTCGTCGCGTCTATGATACGCCTGTTGAACTCGGCGACGGCGACGCCGTCGGGTATGCGCGACGGCACGGGGTCGAGACCGACGCAGACGAGCGAGTCCTTCGCGTCGATTTCGTCAGCGAGACGGTCGAAGAATCCGCCGCTCAAACGAACTCCTCCACCGGGCGTTGCTCCTGCTCGCCGCTCTCCATCTCCTTCACCGTCACCTCGTCGTTTGTGAGGTCGCGCTCGCCTACGATAACGGTACGCGTCGCGCCGACCGAGTCGGCGTGCTCCAGCTGTCCCGAAAAGCCGCGCCCCGTTACGTCTATCTCAACCTCGTTACCCTCGTCGCGTAAAGACTCCGCGACACGCGTCGCCGTCTCACGTACGTCCCCTATGACGGCGACGTAGTAGTCGACGGTCGTCTCTTCGTCGGGCCAGACGCCCGCCTGTTTCATCAGAAGCTCCAACGTCGCGTCGCCGATACCGAATCCGACCGCAGGCGTCGACGGTCCGCCGAACTCCTCTACGAGCGTGTCGTACCTTCCGCCGCCGAAGATAGCGCGCAGGTCGCCGTCGGTGTCGAAGCACTCGAAGACGACGCCGGTGTAGTAGTCCATTCCGCGAACTATCGAGGGGTCGAAGACTGTCTCAACTCCGTACGAGTCGAGGGTGTCGCTTAGAGCACCGAGACGTTCGACGGCGTCGCGTGTCTCTTCGAGGTCGACCACATCTAGAACTTCGTCAACCGCCTTCCATCCGTCGAGACGGGTGAGTCTGAGGACCGTTTCGACGCTGTTTTTATCCAGACCCGCGTCGACGAGGCGCGTCCGTATCTCATCCTCGTCGAGACGTTCTGCCTTATCGACGGTCCTATGTACCGCGCTCGCCGTCTCGTCATCGACACCGAGCGACGAGACTAAGCCGCGTACCACACCGCGGTGGCTGACGCGTAGCTCGTACTCGTCGGACAGACCGAGGTTACGGAGAACCGCGCCCGCTGTCGCGATAATCTCGGCGTCCGCTTCGACCTCTGACGCACCGAAGATGTCGAAGTTGGGCTGGTAGAACTCGCGCAGACGCCCGGACTGGGGCTGTTCGTACCGCCAGAGCTTAGGCGACGCGAACCACCGCACCGGCTTTGACATCTCCTGCTCGCGCGCAACGTACATACGGACGAGCGACGGCGTGAGTTCCGGCGTCATCGTCACCTGCCGTCCGCCCTTGTCCTCGAACGAGTACGTCTCATCTACGATTTCCTCGCCGCTCTTGACCTCGTATAGACCGAGCGGTTCGAGCGATGGTGCCGCCACCTCGTCGAATCCGTAGGCGCGCGCCGTCTCGCGTACGGTGTCGAAGACCTCGCGGCGCGCCGACTGCTCTTCGGGGTAGAAGTCGCGGAAACCCTTGAGACTCTCAAACTCCATGCCGGAGAATGCGTATGCCCGCGCTTAAACCGTGCGGATTCAGAGACCGCTGTGCTTTATATCGTAGTCGTCGTCCTCGGGCTGAAGCTTCCTGAGCAACTGTTTCATCTGCTCTTCGTCTATCTTACCCTGCAGACGTCCGCTCTGTGCGAGCGCCACTATCTGACGTTCGACCTGCTCGGCGAACTCCGGCTTCGCCATGTTGAGAGCATTGAGACGTTCGCGCGCCTCGGGTTCGAGCGACTGACGCAGAACCGCCTTCTTCTGTGCCTCTGCACGTTGCTGTGCCTCTTCCTGCGCCTCGCCTCCCTTCTGCTCCTGAAGCTTCTTCATCTTCTCCTCGCGGAGCTTTTCGAGGTCGTCGTCTTCTGTCATGTCTTCTGTATGTACGTCTTCGAGACTTAACAGTCTAACTCAGACCGCTACTCTGCAAGTAGCTCGTCGGCTATTTCGGACGCGATACCGTCGAGGAACTGCTGTCCCTCAGCGGTCACGACACGTCCCTCACCGCCCTTCTGTTCAACGAGGTCAGCCTCTTCGAGCTGTTGGAGGGCTGTCCGTATGACGTTGCCGCTACCTTCCTCGTGGTGCGACGGCGCAACGCCCTTGCTGTCGCGTCCGCCGTACTCCTTCTTGAGGCGCGAGACGCCGATGGGTCCGTTGACGTAGACCTTACGCAGGAGCGACGCTGTACGCGTGTACCACCAGCCGTCCTCCTCCGGCGGAAGTTCGCGGTTGCGTCCCGTCCTTGCGAACTCAGCCCATTCGGGGGGTTCGACGGCGTCGAGTTCCTGTACTGCCTCCTTCGTCTCCTCGACAAGTCTGTCGCCCGGCACTTCGTGTGCTGTCGTCATTCTTGTCGTAGTTCGGGGCGTCGGACGTTTAAGCTAACCGGTTCCCGTCGCGCGTCGTGTGTCTCCCACGTCGGTGGATACAATACCGTCCGACGACAACCCCGCGTATGGATGAGTTCGGCGCTCTCGCACATCTCGCCGATGAACTCGGCGTCTCCGACGACTGCGCGGCGGTCGACACGCCCGACGAGTCGAACCTTCTCCTAACGACCGACATGCTACACGAGACGACAGACTTCCCCGACGGCGTCACGCCGCGTGTCGTGGGTTGGCGGTCCGCGGCGGTCTCGTTGAGCGACGTAGCCGGAAGCGGCGGACGCGCCCTCGCCGTCGTCGCGGCGTACGGCGCGCCTGATTTCGACGACCGACTCGACGCCTTCGTCCGCGGCGCGTCGGACGCGTGTGAGACCGTCGGCGCGCGTTACGTCGGCGGTGACCTTGATTCGCACGACGAGCGCACAGTCGTCTCGTCGGCTCTCGGAGCGACCGACGATGTCGTGACGCGTTCGGGGGCGTGCGTCGGCGACGTCGTCGCTGTCACCGGGGCGCTCGGAAGGACGGCGGTCGCTCTGCGTGCGTTCGAAGACGGAGACGCCGAACGCGGAAACGAGCTTTTCGCCTTCCCGCCGCGCGTCAACGAGGGCGTCGCTCTCGCGCCGTACGCGACCGCGATGACCGACCTAAGCGACGGTATCGCTGTCGGGTTACACAACCTCGCCGACGCTTCGGACGTGGGGTTCGCCGTCGAGCGCGACCTACTTCCGACGCTCCCGGAGGCGCGAGAAGACGATATCTACGTCGGCGAGGACTACGAACTCCTTCTGACGTTACCGCGCGACGATGTCGAAGAGGCAGGTGACGCGGTCGGTGAAACCGAAGCTAGCCTGTCAGTTATCGGGGAAGTAGTCGAAGGGGAAAACGGTGTCAGGATGGACGGCACCCCTCTCGAAAGGCTTGGATACGAGCACGGCTAAACTAGGTCCCGGACCTCGGAGTACCACATGTCGTGTTCGTCGGTCTCATCCGTCGCCTCTGCGACGAGTGCTGAGATTACGTGCCAGCACAGTTCGTCGTCGGCGTCCCCGAGGTTGTATCTGTAGTCGTCACACGTGCACGAACGACCTTCGACGATGTACTCGTCCTCCTTTCCGACGACGACGATGAAGTCCTTGTACTCCTTGACGCGTCCCTCCGAGACGGCGTCTATGGCGCGTTTTCCGCGCGCGCCGTGCTGTTTGAGTATCTCGTCGGTAATCTTGCCCGTCAGCCTACCCCTCTCCTCCAGTTCGTCGAGCCAGTCCATCAACGAAGCTTACGTGTCGCCGCCGTATAACGGTTCCGTCAGGTCAGAACGTCCGTCTCGACGGCTCCCGTGTACGAAAGAAGAGGCACGCGGAACCGTCTTCCGAGAACGTCGACCGCACCGTAGACATCGGCGGCGACATCCGTCGTCTCGTCGTTCTCGACGTGTGTCTTCCACCAGTTCGGGAGGCTTTCGTTCTCAACCGTCACCTTCATCTCCACCTCGTCTGTCTCTCCAGCGCCGAGCGCGAAGCCGTCCAACGTACCGCCGTCTCCGACATGGACGCCGTTCATACGTACGTCGCATACGAGGTCGGAGAACTTGACGGGTACACGGGTCGGATTCTGTACGCGAGCTTCGACTTGAACGGGCGTGCCCTCGTCGTTCGGTTCTCCCCAGCGCGCGTCTACGTCCTCGACCGCGAGAACCGTCCGTCCGGCGACGGTGCGCTCGCGTCTCGGCGCGTCGTTGAGAAAGGCAAGCGCGTCGGTCTCGACGGTCTTCTCGCGGCTTGGGACGCGCACACCTAGGTCGCTTAGAGGTAGGTCGACGCGGAGACGCGGCTTGATGCGCATACGGCTTTCCTCGCCGTTTTCGACGTGCGTCCTCCACCAGTCGCGTACACGGTCATGCTCCATCTCGGCGTCGAGTCTCACCGACGTTCTGCGCGAACCGAAACGGATGTCGCTCTTCTCCGCCTCGGCTACACGCACGCCGTTCATCTCGGCGACGTACTCGACGCCGAAGCCGTCGACGTTTCCGTTGACGACGTTCGGCGACGGAACCGAAACCTCGGTCCGTATCTCGGATGCATCGTCGTCGACGTTGCCCCATTCGCTGGTGACGACGCCGCTCTCTGCCGTATCTCCCGACGGAACTTTCATTCTCCACTCTCCTTGTGTTGTCATTGGGGCGACAGAATTAATGGCTTGTGGTTTGCGTAACTCGTTTAATCCGGGGGGTTCTACGTCGCCGCATGCCCGAAGACGTCCGCCGGCGTATAATGCGTAAGTTCGAGGAGTCTCCGGGACAGCGCGCAGTCGTCGAACTTCTACTTGAACGCGGCTTCTCGGTAAACGATGAAGGGCGCGTCGTATCCGGCGGCATCGAGATACCGTATACACAGATAGCCGAGGAGGCGGGCGTCGACAGACGTGTCGTTGACTCGACGACCGACGCCGTACTCGCCGACGACGAACTGGGGGATATATTCGGTAACATCTCTTCGATACCTTCTTTCCGTGACGTAGCACCTGTTCTCGGTCTGTCGGTTCTCACGATACGCGTCGATGATGCCGCCTCGACCGGCGTCGTGGCGGAGATATCGCGCGTAATCGCCGACGAAGGCGTCTCGATACGTCAGGCGGTGACGGACGACCCCTACTTCACGGACGAACCCCGTTTCACCGTCATCACCAACGGCGAGGTGTCCGGCGACCTCGTCAAACGTATCTCCGAGCTGAACTTCGTAGAGAAGGTCGACCTACTTTCGCCCTGATGTAGTTTCGGTCTAGAACCGGCTATATGCGGTTAAAGATTCTTGTACAAGCCCCGAAAAGGCGTGGTATGTCAAAACCTACCGTACTTGTCCACGGCTTTCTCGACACCGGATACACGCCGTGGTGGAGCCTTCTGCGACGGAACCTGCGAAACGAAGGCTACGACGATACCGACATCTACACCGTCAACGCCGAACGCGTGCCGGGTCTGACAGTCGGTTCGCCTCGTGAGTACGCAGAGAAGGTCCGGGCGGCGGTCGAGCGCGCCTACGACGACGGCGGAGAGGTAGACGTTATCGCTCACTCGATGGGCGGTCTCAAGACGCGCTGGTACGTAGAGGAGATGGGCGGCGACGACTACGTCGACTCCGTGGTAACGCTTAGCACGCCGCACCGCGGAACCGAGACGACGCGTCTCGCCGTCTTCACCAAAGCCGGACGCGACATGCTACCGTCGAGCAAGTTCCTGAAACAGTTAAATGTCGACGGTCTCGCCGATAGCGTCGACTACACCGCCGTCTGGAGCAGGAACGACTACGCCGTCCGTCCGAACGGACGTGCCTCGCTCCCCGACGACTGGGTCGAAAGGTACGACGCACGCAACGTCCGTGCGGGACCTTACGGACATCTCGAAATGGTTGCAAGGCGGTCGGTCTTCGACAAGTACCGCGGCTTTCTGGGGACCTGAAGACAACCCAAATCCTTACCTTTCCTCGACGACACGATTCGTTATGCCAGAATCCGAAGAAGGCGCAGATAGCGGGGACGGTGAAGGGATGAACGAGCGCGAGACGGTCGTCTCGGTCAACCCGGCGACGGGCGAGGTCAACGACGAGGTGGAGGCGGCGACGCCTGAAGAGGTAGATGAGGCGGTCGAGTCAGCGCGCCGGGCGCAGGAGTCGTGGGCGTCGCGGTCGGTCAATGACCGTCTCCGTGTCCTCGATGTCTTTCAAGACCATCTGATACGCCGCCGTGACGAGGTTGCGCGTACCATCGCCGCCGAGACGGGGAAGCCCGTCGGCGAAGGACTTGTCACCGACCTCATCCCTGTCATCGACGCCATCCGTTTCCTCAAGAAACGCGGTCCTGAGGTCATGGAGTCGGAGCTCGACCTCGACAATATCATGGTGATGGACCGCAAGAGCAAGATGGTGCGCGAACCCCTCGGTGTTCTCGGCATGATAACCCCGTGGAACTACCCGTTCGGGATACCCGGTTCGCAGGTTGTGTACGCTCTTTTCGCCGGAAACGCCGTCGTCCTCAAGCCGGCGCGCGAGACGACGTTGACGGGGCTGAAGATACAGGAGCTACTCGAAGACGCCGGACTTCCCGAAGACCTTCTGCACGTCGTCCCCGGCGGCGGAAGCACCGTCGGACAGGCTATCGTAGAGAGCGATATCGACCAGATGACCTTCACCGGAAGCAACGCTGTGGGAGAGATGATACAGGAGCGGTGCGTCGAGCGCGGCGTCCCGACGACGATGGAACTCGGAGGGAGCGACCCGGCGGTCGTCCTCGAAGACGCCAACATCGACAAGGCAACGAGCGGAATCGTCTGGTCGCGTTTCATGAACTGCGGTCAGACGTGCGCCGCGGTCAAACGCGCCTACGCACACGACTCCGTCTTCGACGAGTTCTGCGACGAGGTCGTCCGTAAGGTCGGTAAGCTACGTGTCGGAAACGGCGCGGAGGAGAACGTCGACGTTGGACCTCTCATCGACGAAGGGGCGGTCGACGAACTCGAAAGGCAGGTCGACGAGTCGGTCGAGATGGGTGCTGAGGTACTCGTCGGAGGCGAACGTCTCGACCGCGAGGGAAGCTTCTACGCCCCGACGGTCCTCGGAAACGTCACACACGACATGCCCGTGGTGCGTGAGGAAACGTTCGGTCCTGTGCTTCCGGTCATGTCGTTCGAGGACGTTGGCGAGGGAATCGAGAAGGCGAACGACACCCGGTTCGGTCTCACGGCGAGTGTCTGGACGCGCGACACCGACCGCGGCGAACGCGTGGCGCGGCAGATAGACGCGGGTACGGTCGTCATCAACGACCACGGCTACACGTACGGGGTCAACGAGACTCCGTGGGGCGGCTACAAGGACAGCGGACACGGCAGGACGCACGGTGTCTGGGGAATCGAGGAGGTCACGCGTCTCAAGCATATCAACAAGGGAAGCGCCGACACGGTGCCGCGCTCGCTCCGTCCTGAGACCACGTGGTGGTTCCCGTACTCCGACGACTACCTCGATACGATGGGCGACGGTATCGAGTTCCTCTACGGAAACGGCGTCGTGAAGCGCGCGACGAAGGCTCCTAAGATGCTCAAGGAACTCCTCGGAAAGAAGGGTCTCTGAGCATGGACGCACGCGACGTTCTCGGCGCCCTCGCCGATGGAGATGTCGTCTCTGGCGAGGCGCTCGCCGACGAGTTCGGCGTGTCGCGCAACGCCGTCTGGAAACACGTCGAACGTCTCCGCGACGCGGGGTTCGGGGTTGAGAGTACGCCTGACGGCTACAGGCTCGACTCCGCTCCGGAGTACGGCGGTCTGGCGGTCGCGTACCGTCTCGATGGTCGCACGGAGTATATTGGTCACGGTATAGAGTACCACGAGACGGTGGGGTCGACGAACGCCCTTGCCGTCGAAAGGGCGCGCGAAGGAGTCGACGAAGGATACGTCGTTCTCGCCGACAAGCAGGAAGGTGGACGCGGCAGACGCCGGCGCGAATGGTCGAGTCCGTCGGGTGGCGTCTGGACCAGCGTCGTTCTCCGCCCCGGCTTCGCGCCGCGCGAAGCGTCGCTCGTAACCCTCGCCGCTTCGGTCGCCGTTACGCGTGCGGTCGAGTCGACGGGCGTCGACGCGACGATAAAGTGGCCCAACGATATCCTCATCGACGGCGACAAGCTCTGCGGCATACTCGTCGAGATGCAGGCGGACGCCGAACGTATCGCGCACGCCGTCGTCGGTATAGGGCTGAACGCCAACGCCGCGCCCGACGTGCCGGACGCGTCTCCGACATCGCTCGCCGAACACGTCGGCGAGGTTGACCGTGCAACCGTCACCGCCGACGTACTCGCCGAACTCGAAGACGCCTACGAGACGGGCGCGGACATCGTCGACGAGTGGCGCGAACGTGCGTCGACAATCGGGCGCGAGGTGCGCGTCGAGACGCCGAACGAGACAGTCGAGGGCGTCGCCGAAGGCGTCGACGACACCGGCGCGTTACGTATCTCGACCGGCGACGGTGAACGCGTCGTGACCGCGGGCGACTGCGTCCATCTGAGGTAACGGAACTCTGATTACGCCGGCGCGCGTCGCGCCTGTATGAACGCAGGAACCGCGTTACGCCAAAACGTCGAGTCCGACGAGATAACCGTCCTCCCTGGCGCTTTTGATGCTCTTTCAGCGCGTCTCGCCTCGGACCGTTTCGACGCCGTCTTCACATCGGGTTTTGGTCTCTCGGCTTCGACCCTCGGTCTACCCGACCTCGGCTTCCTCGACCGCACGGCTAACGTCGACCGTGTCGGCGACATCACCAAGGCGTGCGACGCGCCCGTTCTCGCAGACGCCGACACCGGATACGGGAGCGCGTTGAACGTCCGTAAGACGGTCGAAGACATGATAGACGCCGGCGCGGGAGGTGTCATCATAGAGGACCAGGTCGCGCCGAAGAGGTGCGGGCATATGGACGAGAAACGCGTCGTCGACGAGGACGAGGCGAGGACGCGTATACGCGCCGCGGCGGACGCACGCGACGAACGCTCCGAGGACCTCGTAATCGTTGGACGCACCGACACGCGAGAGCCGCGAGGCATGGATGCCGCCGTTGAGCGCGGACGAGCGCTCGAAGAGGCAGGTGCGGACGTAATATTTGTCGAGGCTCCTGAATCGCGCGAGGAGCTTGAACGCGCCGGCACCTCCTTCAACGTGCCAACCTTTGCAAACATGATAGAAGGCGGAAAGACGCCGTATCTGTCGTACGATGAGGTTCAGGAGCTCGGCTTCGATGTCGTCGTCTATCCGCTGTCGGCTCTTTTCGCATACACACGCGCGGTGCAGGATACCTACGCCGCACTCGCTGACGACGGAGAGACATCTGCCGTCGACAAGCTGTCATTCGACGAGTACGACGACATCATAGGCGCCGACGAGTACCGTGGTGTAGCCAAGGAGTACGCAGAAACCCATAAG
>JBKHFQ010000010.1:0-15262 GCA_046540135.1 Halobacteriales archaeon | reverse complement strand
CGTTCCGTACTCGTCATAGACACGGACGATGAGCGCGAGCGCGAGCGCCGTGAGGGAGACCCCGACGACGATAGCGGTGAGTATCAGGACGTGCGGGAGCGGGTTGACGTACTCACCCTCCCCGTGAACTATGGCGGGACCCGCTCCTTCGAGATACCCTGACGAGACGACGAACAGGAACAGTCCTACCTGGAAGATGTTGAGACCGATGATCTTTTTGACGAGGTTCTTTGCGTCTATCATAGTGTAAAGTCCCACGCCGACGAGTAACACGAATGCGACGTGGTAGTAGTGTCCGACGAAGAACTCCATGCTTGTCACTCCCGGTCACCTCCTTCGGACAGGAGGAAGAACAGCGACGTAACCACACCTGCAACTATACCGCCGATGAAGACCTCGACCGCTTCAATGCCGTACTTGGTTGGGACGGGGAGAAGGTCGACCTCCAGAACCGAACCACCAACTGCAACGGTTCCGACCGTGACAGCACCGAACGCGAGAACGCCGCCAGCGACGATACCGACGACGACGCGCTCGTCTACCCAGTCAACGGCGGGTCGGACCCCGAAAGCGAAGGCTATCATAATTAAGGTCGCCGCGACGACGACGCCGCCTTGGAATCCTCCTCCCGGCGACTCGGCGCCGTGTAGCGTGATGAATGCGCCGTAGGTCAGTGCGAAAGGCGCTATCAGCCGAACGGTCGTCATCACGATAGGACTCTCGAAGTATGTACGTCTCATTCCTCGCCCCACCTCCTGCTACCGCCGAGCGCGACGAGAACACCGACGACCGCCGAGAACACGACGGTTGCTTCGCCGAACGTGTCGAACCCTCTGTAGTACACCAAGACGGCGGTGACCGAGTTCTCGACGCCCGTCTCGTCGTAAGCCTCGTCGACGTAGTGACCGTACGGGGTTCTTTCGCCGTCGACGGTCTTCTGAAGCGCGGGCGCGTCCCCGCTACCGACGTCGGGTAGCGCCGGGACCGTCGACACGAGGACGAGAAGTAGCAGACCAACGACGGCAAGCGCGCGCGGGTTTACGGATAGGAGCGCACCTTCGTTGGAGATGCGTCCCGTCTTCGCAACCGTCACGAGCAGGAGAACGCTCATGATGCCCGCGCCGACCGCCGCCTCGGTAAGCGCCACGTCGGGTGCCTGTAGGATTACCCAGATGACAGAGATACCGAGGCTGAACGCCGCGAACACGGCTATCGATGCGACTATGTCGCGCAGAAGTGCGGTTGCGATGGCGGTACAGACGACGAAGACGACGAGAGCGAGTTCGACCGCGAGAGTCACGACGACTCACCCCCCTCATCATCCGCCGTCCACGGCTCCACGCCTTGGTCGTACGCCGCGCGTGAGATGGCGTGCGCCGCCGTCGGGTTAGTGAAGTAGATGAATGCGATAAGGAGAACGACCTTTAGGGTTGCTCTGCTCGGACCCAAGGCGACCGCGACGGCGGCGAGTCCGAACCCCGCGCCGAGCGTGTCCGCCTTGCTGGAAGCGTGGGCGCGCGTGTAAAGGTCAGGGAGGCGTAGAAGACCCACGGTGGCGACGAGTGTGAAGAAGACGCTTCCCGCCGCCAGGACGAGCACCACGAGCTCCACGACGGCGCTCGTTTCCGTCATAGAACGTCCCCCCAGTCTATCGTGAGCTTCGCCGCGGCTATCGAAAGCAGAAAGTTGAGGAGTGCGTACACGAGGGCTATGTCAAGGAAGTACGGTCTGTCAAGCGCGGCGGCTACGAAGCCTATGACCACGACCGTACTCGTGCCGAGTACGTTGACGGCTATTATCCTGTCCTGCACCGTCGGACCACGCACGACACGGTAGAGAACGACGACACCGAGTCCGACTACCGCCGCGGCGGCGGCGACCATCGTCGACTCGACGGCTATCATCCGCTTTCCTCCTTCCGCTCCTTCGGCTTCGGATAGTCGAGCGCCCGTCTTCCGTAGAAGACAAAACGGACAGCGCGTTCGAGCGCTCCGTCCCAGAGACCGTCCCTGGCATCCTGTGTCAGAGCGTGGACATAAAGGGTACGTCCGTTAGCCTCAACCGTAAGCGTACCGGGGGTGAGCGTGATGCTGTTCGCCAGCGTCGTCACCGCGGCACCTCCCCAGACCGCCGACTCGAAACGTTCGACCGACGGGTCTATGGGAAGGTCCGGGTGAAGAACGACGTACGCGATACGGAAGTTTGCGACAAGAATCTCCCAGAGCAGGTAAGGAACGTAGATGAAGAGCCGGAGGGCGATACCGGGAGCGCGCCGTGCCACCGGTGAAGTCTCAAACGAAACGCGTTCAAGCGTGACGGCAACGGCTACGGCGGTTACACCTCCGGTGACGAGGTCGAATATTGAGAAGGAGCCGAGCACGAGGTAGAATCCGTACGACAGGGCGAACAAGGTGGCGAAACGCGATACGCCGCCGCGCGTTAACAGCGACGGACGGCTTGCGCGACGCTCGACAGGCGCCGTCTCGGCGGACAGGGACTCGTAGCCGCGTATCTCGTCGCTCAACGGCTGAAGGGTCGGTGAGGTTGCGCTCACCCTGTAGTTGGGGTCTAAGACGACGCGGTCGATACCGTTCTCCGAGGCGTAGTCGGCGAACATCTCCGCGTAGTCGCCGGGTCCGAAGAGGTAGGTTTCGGACTTCAGGACCTCAAACCGCACAGGCACGTCCGCGTCGGCTTCCTCAGCCCAGACACGGACCTTTTCGAGAACTTCCTCGGCGGCTTCTTCCCGTTTACGTCTACGGGAGTTAGAGATTACGAAGACGAAGTGTACCGTGTCTCCTTCTGCGGATTCGACGGCGTACCTTACCGTCTCATCCGCTGTGGGGGTGTCCGAAACGGGCACGAGAACCCCTGACGTGTTCTCAGAACCCGGCACGTCGGACCCCCCAGAAAGAAAGCATGCTCAAACCTACTCACCGTCCTAAATCTGTCTTACGACGATGAAAACTATTTCGTTCTCTGCACCGCACGGACGAGCGACGTGAGGGTCCTGTTCGTCGGGACATCTACCCCCGTCTCCTCGGCAACATTGACGACGTATCCGTTGAGGGCTTCTATCTCGGTGCGCCGTCCACGGCGCACGTCCTGCAAGGTGCTCGAAACGTTGTCGGCGGTCGCCTCCGCGACTTCGACGGCGCGGTCGGCGGAGCCTTTGATATCAACGCCACGCTCCGCCGCGACGGTTTCGACCTCCTCCCCGGCACGGCGCATCACCTCTCCCGCACGTTCCGCCGCCTCTCCGTTGCGCGCTCCGACGAGAGCGGTCACGGGATTTATCGCGGCGTTGACGGCTAGTTTTTCCCAGAGACGAACGTCCATCTCGCCGGTTGGTTCGGCGCGTAAGCCGTCGAGACCGTCGGCAACGCGTCGCGCCTCATCGCATTCCCCTCCGCGGTAGTCGCCGACGTGGACGCGTCCCTCGCCCGCGTATCCGACGACGCCCTCATCGGCACGCAGGTTCGCGCCGTACGTCGCCGTTCCGCCCAGAACCGTCGCATCGAGCGCCCCGTCGAGTATCTCCTCGTTCCCCATGCCGTTCTGTAGGGAGACGACGGTATCGTTCTCGCCGACGGTGGACGCGAGCGCCTCCGCCGCGGCGTCGGTGTCGTAGCTCTTGACCGTGACGAGCGTGATATCGGCGTCGCGTGGTTCCGTCGAGAAAGACGGATGGGCGACGAACTCCTCGGTTCCGGTGACACGTACGCCGTCCTCAAAGCCGCGTACGACGCGCTTGCGTCCGACGAGGTGTACATCGACACCCGCGTCAGAGAGAACAGCGCCGATGAGGGTTCCGAGGCTACCCGCTCCGAAGACCTGTACGCGCATACCCGCGGTACGTGTTGCGGCGCAAAAACCCTCCGCAACTACTTTGACGCTCTCGCCCGACCGTACGGTAATGACCGATACCGAATCCTCACCGGAGGCAGAAGAATCCGACGACGGCGACGAAAAGTTGGACGCCGAGACGCGCGAACGCATAGAGCAGAAGCTGGAGGAGATAAAGGAGGAGTACGACATACCCAAGGCGTTTCCTAAGGAGGCGCGGCGTGAGGTCGACGAGATAACCGACGGCTTCCGAGACGAAATAGAGGAGGGGGGCGACGACCGCGTCGACCTACGCGCCCTGACGACGTTCACCTGCGACCCTAAGAGAGCGCAGGACTTCGACGACGCGATAACGATAAACGAGACGGAGGACGGATGGCGTCTATGGGTGCATATCGCCGATGTGTCGCACTACGTGACCCCCGACACCGAGCTTTACGCGGAGGCGAAGCGGCGTGCATCGACGGTCTACTTTCCGGGTCACACGGTCCACATGCTCCCGCCCGAACTCGCCGAAACCGTCTGTTCGCTCGTGCCCAACGAGGAACGTTTCGCCCACACGGTCGAGATGCTCATCAACGACAGCTACTCGTTCGAGAACGTCGATATCTACAAGAGCGTCATAGAGAGCGACCGCCGCCTGACCTACTCCGAAGCCGAGACGGTCCTCGACGGAGACGACTCGGAAGTAACCGACGGTATCGCAGACAGTCTGCGGACCGCGTACGAACTCGCCGAGGGGCTACACGAGACACGCAAGGAAGACGGTTCGCTCGTCCTCAACCCGGCGCGCGACAGGGCGCATACGATAGTCGAGGAGTCGATGCTCAAGGCGAACAAGGCGGTTACTCAGGAACTCATGTGGAACCGCGGCGTCGAGGCTGTCTACCGCGTCCATCCGCAACCCACCCCTGAACAGTGGAGCGACGCTCTCGAAGAGATACAGGACATCGACGACGTATCCATCTCCGCCGAGAACTGGGACAAGCCGCGTCATGCGGTCAACAACGCAATCGAGGACGCAAGCGAGACCGACCTACGCAAGATACAGCGCGCCGTTCTGCACGTCATGCCTCGCGCCAAGTACATGTCTGACCCGTTTGGTGGGCACTACGCCCTCAACTTCGATATCTATGGGCATTTCACGTCTCCCATACGTCGTATAGCCGACCTCGTGAACCACCGTATCGTACACGAGAACGACGTGCCGGAAGACCTCGACGCACTCGCCGACCACGCAAGCGACAGACAGGTCGAGGCGGAGAGCGCCGAGCGCGACTTCAAGAAGTTCCTCGAAGAGCTCGGATACGACCCGCACGAGGTCGAGGACTACAAGCTCGGGTAAGACTGATACGCGCGGCGGACGTACGTGGACCGTGACCATCAAACTGTACGAACTCGACAGCTGTCCGTACTGTATGAAGGTACGCCGTAAGCTCGACGAACTTGACCTCGACTACGAGTCGGTCAAGGTTCCGTCGAGCCACGGCAGACGAGACGAGGTTGAGGAGGTAAGCGGTCAGACCGGCGTCCCGGTGCTCGTCGACGAGGAACACGGCGTTGACGGTATGCCCGAAAGCGACGATATAGTTCGGTACTTGGAGGAGACTTACGGATAGTCAGCCGGGGCGTTCGCCAACCGCTAATCAGCGCGAAGTTACCGTCGGATACGTAGCTATCTTTCCTCAACGAGACGGACAAAGTTCCCGACAATGGGTTTCCCCTCAGGGGTGAGGAAGCTCTCCGGGTGAAACTGGACGCCGAAGACAGGACGGTCGTGGTGGCGAACGCCCATTACCTCGCCCGCTCCGCTCGCCGTTACTTCGAGGCGGTCGGGTACGTCGTCGACGACGAGCGAGTGATACCGCGCCACGGGCGTCGGAGAACCGATACCGTCGAAGACGCCCTCGCCGTCGTGTTCGACCGGCGACCGTTTTCCGTGGACCACTTCGTCGGCGTATCCGACAGACCCGCCGAAGAACTTGACGACGGCTTGGTGTCCGAGACAGACGCCGAGAACCGGTTCGTCGCGGTCGCGCAGGATATCGTACATAACGGGGAACTCGTCAGGGTGTCCGGGTCCGGGGGAGAAGACGTAGCCGTCGGCGTCCGGCGGTTCGTCGAAACGTCCGACGGTGACTTCGGCGAACTCGCCAACGTACTGTTCCAGGTTATGAGAGAAAGAGTCGTGGTTGTCAATGACGGCGATATGGGATGTCATCGGTCACCCTCTTCGACGGCGTTCAGAACGCCGCGCGCCTTGTCGAGGGTTTCGTCGTACTCGCGCTCCGGGTCGGAGTCGTGTACAACGCCGCCGCCGACCTGTAGATGGTACGTCGACCCGTCTTGGACGGCGGTCCGTATGAGGATGTTGAAGGTTGCGTCGCCGCCGAGACCGACGCGTCCCATCGAACCCGTGTACGGTCCGCGTTCCGTGGGTTCAACCTCCTCGATTATACGGAGCGTACGCGGCTTAGGCGCGCCCGTTACGGTGCCGCCGGGGAAGACAGCGCGCAGGGCGTCAACCGCGTCGACGCCGTTGCGCGTCTCGCCCGTCACGACGGATTCTAGGTGGAAGACCTCCTCGTAGGGCACGACGGTGGCGAACTCCTCCACCTCAACGGTCCCGTAACGCGATACCTTCCCGATGTCGTTGCGGGCGAGGTCGACGAGAATCGAGTGTTCTGCGCCCTCCTTCTCGCTCGCGGAGAGTTTCTCCGCCGCGCCTTCCTCACGCGGTCGCGTGCCTGCGATGGGACGCGTAACGAGTTCGTCGCCCCGGACACGTACCAGAAGTTCGGGGCTGGACGAGACGACCGCCCAGCCGTCGCGGTCGATAAGACCCATGTACGGCGACGGATTGGTCTCGCGGAGACGTGCGTAAAGGTCGAGAGCCGACGCGTCGGAGTTGAACGAAAGGCGTTGCGAGATATTGGCCTGGAACGTCTCGCCCTCGCGTATACGTTCTTTGACGTTCCGGACCGCGCGGAGGTACTCGTCGCGGTCGAAGTTGGAGCGGCGGTCGGTGGCGCGGACGTTGTGGTCTTCGTATGACGCGCCTTCGAAGTTTTCGGCGAACCGGGCGGCGCGTTCCTCCGGTGGAGCGTCCTGTCGCGCGTGCCCGACCGCCTCGACGTAGGCGTCCTCGCCGTCGAGAACGGCGACCGTGTCGTAGAAGCCGAACCAACCGTCGGGAACGTCGGTATCGCGTTCGGTGTCGTCGGGAACGTCCTCGTACTCCTTGGCGACGTCGTACCCAACGAACCCGTACGCGCCGGCGGCGACGCTCTCCTCCGTGTCGGGCAGGTCGCCGAGTCGGTCTGTGAGGCGCTCAAAGCATCCGCGGTGCGTATCGTCGCGTCTATGGACGAACGTATCGAAAGGTTCCGCGGCGATATACGTCGCGTCCCAGCCACGTTCGCCGTTTTCGAGAACGACATCGGCGTCAAGTGCGTCGAAGACAGCGACGGGAGAGACATTGTCGGTTTCGCGGCGGACGACGTTCATCACGCCACCTCAGATACCGAGCGTCATGCGGAGCGTGTTACGTGTTCCGGGTCCGAGACCGACCGCGAGGACGGCGACGAGGAGGAGGTACGGAAGGCGATCGAACTCCTCAAAGAACTTGTCGTCGAAGGCGTACAGTATGAGAAGAACGATGCCTGCCTTGACGACGACAAACGAGTACGTCGTTCCCGTAACGCTGATGACGGTGTCGACGATAGGCTGTTTCTCGCTGTAACCGAGGTACTCAACCCCCACCACCGTCGAGAACCCGTCGGTGAGGTGCGCCCAGAGAAGGACCGCCCCCATCGCGCCGGTGCCTCGGTTGACGTGAGGTGCGAGACGGTCGAGCGGTAGCCAGACGACCGCGAAGACGACAGTCGAAGCCCCGACAACCGCGGTCGGTATCCAAAGAGCGACTCCCGTCTCTGTGACCCCGAAGTAGGCGAGGTAGGCGGCGACCGCCACGAAAGCAACGGTTCCCGCACCCGCGACGAGTTTCTCGTATCCATCTATGAAACCACGGCGCTCGGCGCGAACCGCGGCGAAAAAGACGGCGACGGTGAACAAGAACATCGTGAAGTAGATGACGGGCGATATGAAGAAGTACGCGACCGGTGCGTCGAGAGCACCCGCGTCCTCGACCACACGCGCCGCACCGCCGAGGAAGCCGTAGGGGACGAGGGCGAAGAAGAACGCCGGCGAGTCGCCGACCTCCAGCCGGTCGAGAAGTTCCACGCCACCGATAACGGCTAGAAGGAGGTAGTAGGCGTAGACCGCGGACGAGACGAGCGTGTATCCGGGTGAGACCGTGACGCCGTTCCTCGTCAGACGCGCTCCCTCGAAGTCGGCGACGACAGGTCCGAAGAAGTACTTCCAGAAGAAACGGTCGTAGAAGAGTTCGGGACGCACGATCGAACCTACGGCGACGACCACGAGGGGGACGACGACCCCGGCGAGCCAGAGCGCGCGCGAACGACGGTCTTCGAGCATACGCCGACTTTCCGCGCCCGCGTCATTACGTTTACGAGTCTCTGCACGGTTCGAAAACGGTTAGACGCCGCGTCTCGTCTACAGTACGTGACCGAAAACAGGTACGGCAACGTCTACTTCGACGGCGTCTGCACCGACACATCGAACGCCGCATACCCCGTTGACCGCGTCCACGCCGCCGTCGAACCCGCTTTCGACCCTCCGTGGGACGAACCCGCCGTACATCTCGCCCTGACCCTTCTGCACAACGGATATGTCGTACGGGACGGCGACGGCTTCTCGCTCTCGGAGGACGCGCGGGAACTCACAAACGAGGAACTCGTCGCGCAGGTCTGCGACGACGTACACCCACGCGTCCCCGACGGCGACGCATCCGACGCGGCGGCTTTCGTCTCCTTCGTCGGCGACGTACTCGGCGCTCTAACAGAAGACGTATGACGCGCGCCGACGTTTCTCGTGTGGATGCCTGACGAAGTCGTCATCGTCGGAACGGCGCACGTCTCCGAGAGGAGCGCCGCCGAGGTCCGCGACGCCGTGCGCGACGAGGACCCCGACATCGTCGCCGTCGAACTCGACCCACGGAGGTACGAGAAGGTCAGACAGCAGGACGATACGACCTACGGAGGCGACATGGCGGCGGCGGTCAACGAGGCTGAGGCGCGCGGCGTCCCCGTCGCGCTCATCGACCGAGAACTGTCGGTCACCCTCAGACGTTTCTGGGACGAACTCTCGATGTTCGAACGCGTCAAGACCGCAGGTGCTGTCGTCGCCGCTTTCCTCGGTATCGGAGGCGTCTCCGTCGATGAAATCGACCGCGCGATAGAGGAGGACCGCGTCGACGGATACGTCGACGAACTCCGCGAGTTCTCGCCGGGCGGCGCACGCGTAATCATCGACGAGCGCGACGCCTACATGGCTTCACGACTCCTCGAACTCGACGGCAAGGTCGTCGCCGTAGTCGGTGCTGGACACGAGGACGGTGTCCGCAGATACCTCGAAAACCCCGACGAAATCCCCGACGTACCCGGAGACGGCTACGAGACGACCGCCGACACCGATATCTACGAGAGTGCCAACGAAGTCCTCGTGCTCGTCGACTTACCGGGGTTCGAAAAGGACGACGTTTCGGTTTCACTCACAGGAAAACGTCTCGAAGTCGAGGCATCGGGACGCAACGAATTCGCGCAGAAGTACAGGTTTGTCGGCGAACGCCGCGCCGACGGCGTCGAGGCTTCCGTCCATCTCCCCGCGCGTGTCGACCCTCAGGACACCGAGGCGACGTACGAGGAAGGCGTGGTACGCGTCCGTCTTGGTAAGGTGTAACACGCAAGATTCAAGTTGGGAAGTGTCACCCAAAACTGTTTTATAGAACCGAGGAACAACCAGAAACTGAGGTGTATTAGAATGGCACAACAGAACATGGGAAACCAGCCTGTACTTGTACTGAGTGAAGACTCCGAGAGAACCAGTGGGCGCGATGCCCAGAGCATGAACATCGCCGGCGGCAAGGCGGTCGCCGAGTCCGTGCGCACGACTCTCGGACCCAAGGGGATGGACAAGATGCTCGTCGGCTCCATCGGCGACATCGTCATCACCAACGACGGTGTGACGATTCTCGACCAGATGGATGTCGACCACCCCGCGGCGCAGATGATAGTCGAGGTTGCCGAGTCGCAGGAGGAAGAAGCCGGAGACGGTACGACGACAGCCGTCGTCATAGCGGGCGAACTTCTGAAGCGTGCGGAGGACCTTCTCGAACAGGATGTCCACCCGACCGTCATCGCGTCGGGCTACCGCCGCGCTGCGGAGAAGGCGCGCGAGACGCTCGAAGACAACGCCGAGGATGTCACCGCCGACGACACCGACAAGCTCAACCGTATCGCACAGACCGCGATGACCGGAAAGGGCGCAGAGGAAGCCAAGGACGCACTCTCCGAACTCGTCGTGCGCGCCGTTCAGGCGGTCGCAGACAACGGAGAGGTCGACCTCGAAAACATCAAGGTCGAGACGGTCGTCGGCGGCAGTGTCGACGAGAGCGAACTCATCGAGGGCATGATTATTGACAAGGACCGTGTCCACGCAAACATGCCCAAGCGCGTCGACGACGCCAACATAGCACTCGTTGACACCGCAATCGAGATACAGGAGACGGAGACCGACACCGAGGTCAACGTCTCGTCGCCCGACGAGCTACAGTCGTTCCTCGACCAGGAGGAGGAGATGCTCCGCGAGATGGTCGACAACATCAAGGCGTCGGGTGCCAACGTCGTCTTCTGCCAGAAGGGCATCGACGACATGGCGCAGCACTTCCTCGCACAGGAAGGCATCCTCGCCGTCCGCCGTGCGAAGAAGAGCGACATACAGAAGCTCGCACGCGCGACCGGTGCGAACGTCGTCTCCAACATCGACGACATCACCGAGGACGACCTCGGAAACGCCGGCGCTGTCGAGGAGCGCGTCGTCAGCGGCGACGAGATGATCTTCGTAGAGGACTGCGAGAACCCCAAGAGCGTCTCTATGATACTCCGCGGCGGCACCGAACACGTCGTCGACGAGGTTGAGCGCGCCATCGACGACGCTCTCGGCGTGGTCCGCGTCACCGTGCAGGACGGTCAGATACTCCCCGGTGGAGGTGCGCCCGAAACAGAGGTCGCCCTCGAACTCCGCGACTTCGCAGACGGTGTCGAGGGACGCGAACAGCTTGCGGTCGAAGCGTTCGCAGACGCACTCGAAATCATACCCCGGACGCTCGCCGAGAACGCAGGTCTTGACTCCATAGACTCGCTCGTCAACCTCCGTAGCAAGCACGACGGCGGCGACAAGCACGCGGGTCTCAACGCCGAGACGGGAGACATCGAGAACATGACGAACTCCGGCGTCGTCGAACCGCTCCGTGTCAAGACACAGGCGGTTTCGTCCGCGACGGACGCCGCGGTTATGATTCTCCGTATCGACGACGTTATCGCAGGCGGCGACACGGGTAGCGACGACGAGGACATGGACATGGGCGGCGCAGGTGGCGCGCCCGGTGCCGGCGGAATGGGCGGCGGCATGGGCGGCATGATGTGAAGGTAGGCTAAATCTACGCCACACGGCTTCGTACAGCGCGCTGAACTCTTACTTTTCGCCGACCACGACGTAGAACGGCACCGTTTCGCGGCGCACGTACCTGCCCTGGGAGACCTGTAGCGCCGCCTCGCGTCCTATCTCGCGCCATTCGTCGCGTAGATCGTCGAGCGTATCGTCGTCGCCCTCCATGTCGTCACGGCGCCCCCGAAACGACTCGCCCGACGCCTTGCGCCGCACCGCCTTCACGTCGCTCTCGTCGTACGGCGGTTCGACGACGAGTTGCTGTTCATGTTTCGTCACCGTCACGTCGCCGAGACCAGCATCGCGCAGAAGGTCGGCGGTCTCCTTACCGAGTGCCGGGTTGGTAGAAGCGCCTGCGAGGTAACGCCGGCGACTCCGACGCGCGAGTTCGGCTTCGTCTTCGACGGAAGACTCGACGCTCACCGCCGAGTTGTCGGGTTCGACGCAGACGACGCGTTCGGCGGCGACGCGTGCCATCTCGTCGACCGCGTGTAGAGGTTCGCGGAGGTTGACGAGGAGAGCCTGACACGCGACGACATCGAAGGAGGAGTCGACGAAAGGTAGCGCATACGCGTCGCCGGCGACGACGGGAACGCCGAGTGTGTCGCGGACATCGCGTAGATGCTCCGTGTCGGCGTCGCATCCGACGACCTTACCGCCACACTCGTCGGCGAGGACACGCGTGAACTCACCGTTTCCGCATCCGACGTCGAGGACGGACGACGCCTCGTGGAGACGCGCGGGTTCGAGAGCGCCACGGTCGGTCCACATACCGCGGCGTGTCCGTCGGAGATAGTCGCTGTCGAATCTACGCACGGTCGGTATCGGGGTCGATTGCACAAAACCTCTGCGAGTTAAAGGCGCTAAATTGAACAGGCTTCGCCGACGAGTAAAACACCGAAAAGAAAGCGTCATACGGCTGGAGAAACCACGTAAAGACACCAAGGTGAGACAGTATTTCTGAGCCTGATGTGAACGTCGAGACAGCCCTTCCTGACCACCTTAATGAGACGGTGGATGACGCCCACGTTCTCGAACTTTTCGAGCCTTCGCTCCGCGACTGGTGGGTCGACGAGTTCGGCGAGTACGTCGGTATCAACGACGGATTCTTCACGCCGCCGCAGAAGGAGGCGGTCCCGCTGATACACGAACGCGAGAACGTCCTCGTTGCGTCGCCAACGGGGAGCGGCAAGACGCTCAGCGCTTTCTCATCTATCATCAACGAACTCCTGATTAAGAGCAAACAGGACGCGCTCGAAAACTCCGTCTACTGCCTCTACGTCTCGCCGCTGAAGAGCCTCGCCAACGACATCCACCGCAATCTTGAAGTCCCACTCGAAGGCGTCGACGAGATTGCGCAGGAGAAGGGGCACGGTAGCGTCGACATGCGTCACGCGATACGCCACGGCGACACGTCGAGCAACGAACGCCAGAAGATGCTCGAAACGACGCCGCACATACTCAATACGACGCCCGAGACGCTCGCGATTCTGCTCAACTCGCCCAAGTTCCGCGAGAAGCTACGCACAGTCGAGTACGTCGTGGTGGACGAGATACATTCGCTCGCCGAGGGTAAGCGCGGAACGCATCTATCCGTCTCGCTCGAACGTCTCGAAGAACTCGCGCACGGGTCGCCGACTCGTATCGGTTGCTCCGCGACGGTCGAACCCCTCCACAAGATGGCTGAGTTCCTCGTCGGTTGGGACGGCGTGGACGATGAACCGCGCAACTACAACGTCGTCGACACGCGTTTCGTCCGCGACTTCGACATCAAGCTTCACTGCCCGACAGACGACCTGATACACACACCCAACGACGAGATACAGGACGGCTTCTATACGAAGCTCGATTCGCTGATAGGGGACCACGAGAACACGCTCGTCTTCACCAACACACGTAGCGGAGCGGAGCGCGTCCTCCACAACCTCCGCGACCGTTTCGACAGGTACGACGAGACGAACTCCGGCTGTCACCACGGTTCGTTGGGTAAGGAGAGCCGGAAGGAGGTCGAGGAGAAGCTCAAACGCGGCGACGTCGAGTTCGTGACGACATCGACATCCCTCGAACTCGGCGTCGATATGCCGCACATAGACCTGGTCGTGCAGGTGGGTTCGCCCAAGAGCGTCGCGGGTCTGTTACAGCGCATCGGGCGCGCAGGTCACTCGCTCGGTGAGAAGGTCGAGGGGCGCGTCGTTGCGCTCGACCGCGACGAGCTAATCGAGTGCGCCGTGATGCTCAAGAAGGCGGAGGACGGCTTTATCGACCGCGTCTTCGTGCCGGAGAACGCGCAGGACGTTCTGGCACAGCACGTCTACGGCATGGCGATAAACCGCGTCTGGCGCGAGGACGAAATGCTCGGCGTGATTCGACGCGCGTACCCGTACCGCGACTACGGACGCGAGGACTGGGGGGCGCTCGTCCGTTACCTCACGGCGTCGTACGAGGGGATGGAGGACCGCAACGTCTATGCGAAAATCTGGCGCGACGAGAACGACCCGCCAGGCGGCGAGTACCACTACGCAGAGTATGAGACGGGCGAGACGCTCGTCGGAAAGCGCGGCAGGATGGCACGCCCAATCTACATGCAGAACATCGGCACCATACCCGATTCGTTCTCGTGTGACGTATTCATACGTGGTACGGACGACTGGGTCGGCGACCTCGACGAGAACTACCTCGAACAGTTGGACAAGGGCGACGTATTCGTCCTCGGAGGTTCGAACTACGAGTTCAAGTACCGGCGTGGTTCGAAGGTCTACGTCGACCCGACGAACGAAGCCCCGACCGTACCGTCTTGGTTCTCCGAGCGACTTCCGCTGTCGTACGACCTCGGACGCGAGATTCTGCGCTTCAAACGCGAGATGATCGATGCGGTCGGCGAAGACGAGGCGGCGGCGCGCGAACTCCTCGCTGACTTCCCCATCGACTCCAACAGCGTCGAGAGCATACTGCGCATATTCGACGAACAGTTACGGTACTCCGGCGAGGTCAGCGTCGCCACCGACGAGCAGTTCGTCGTCGAACAGGTCGTCGACAACGACGCCGAGCGACGCCACTACTACTTCCATTCGAACTACGGCAGGAAGTTCAACGACGGCATGTCGCGTATCGTGGCGCACGAGGCTTCGCGGCGCATTGGTACGAACGTCAAGGTGTCGGTGGCGGACAACGGCTTCGCGCTGTCGCTACCTTCGAACCGCAAGATAGACGTCTACGAGGTTATCGACAACGTACGCCCCGACAACGCCGACGACATTCTGCGCGAGGCGCTGAGCGGGAGCGAACTTCTGAAACGGTACTTCCGTATCAACGCGACGCGTTCACTCATGATTCTGCGCAACTACAAAGGACGGTCGAAGAGCGCCGCGCGTCAGCAGGTTAGCTCCGACATGCTCATCAGCTACGCGGATGACCTTGACAGCTTCGCCGTCCTCGACGAAACCTACCGCGAGGTGATGGAAGACAAGCTCGACATAGGGCACGTCAAGGACGTTCTGCGCGAGATACACGACGGCGAACTCGATGTCTACGCAATTGCGCCCGACTCCCCCACTCCGATGGCTTTCGGTATCGCGTCACTCGCCGCCAGCGACGTGGTTCTGGCGGAGGACGAGGACGAGGTTCTGCGGCAGTTCCACGAGCGCGTCATGGAGGCTATCGGGGACTGAGGTTCGCGTCCACCGTCCTGCGCGCCACCGCAACGAGAGCGACGCCGACAAGGACGTTCCACAGACCGAGGTAGACGTACGGGGAACGCACCGGCGGTTCCGCGACGAGTGCGCCGCCGACGTAGACGGCACCGTGAAACAAAGGCGCGACCACAACCGCC
>JBKHFQ010000009.1:0-15364 GCA_046540135.1 Halobacteriales archaeon | reverse complement strand
GTGACACGGGTACTCGAAGCTGAAGAAGTCGGACTCCCCGTCGAGGATTCCCCGTATTCCCTCAGCGGCACGCACGGCATCCTCGTCACCTTCGTCGGCGGCGGTGTCGCAGACATCGAGGTAGTTGACCCCGACAGTATCCGGGGCTATCGCTATCCCTTCGCGCTCGCCGAACTCCTGCCACGCCGCGTTTGAGTAGACGATGACGGCGTCAGAGTCAAGAACGGCGACGTTGACAGGGAGGCTATCAAGTGCTCCACCCACCACGTCCGGCGGTGTATCCATATGTTCCATAGAAAGTCGACCGACATTAACCTGCCTGCGAACCGAGGTGTGACAGCCGCCAAACCAGTATCCTTTTACCCCGTTTGGACCTATTCGCGCCTACTCAGGACTAACTATGGGACGCAGAGAACAGATCGTAGACCAGTGTACAGACCTGATGGACGACCCGGAGTTCATACGCAACATCGGTATCGTGGCGCACGTCGACCACGGTAAGACGACACTCACCGACAACCTTCTCGCGGGAGCGGGCATGATAAGCGAGGAACTCTCCGGCGAACAGCTCTTCATGGACACCGCCGAGGACGAGCAGGAGCGTGGTATTACCATCGACGCGGCGAACGTCTCGATGGTCCACGACTACGAGGGCGACGACTTCCTCATCAACCTTATCGACACGCCGGGGCATGTCGACTTCGGCGGCGACGTTACACGCGCGATGCGTGCGGTTGACGGTGCGGTCGTCGTCGTTGACGCCGTCGAGGGAGCGATGCCACAGACCGAGACGGTTCTTCGCCAAGCGATACGCGAAGGCGTCAAGCCCGTTCTGTTCATCAACAAGGTCGACCGCCTCATCAACGAACTTCAGGAAGGTCCGCAGGAACTCCAAGACAGGCTCGTCGACGTAATCGAGGAGGTCAACGACCTCATCAGACAGGTCGACGAGGACAAGTACAACGACGGATGGCGTGTCAAGGTCGAGGACGGAAGCGTCGCCTTCGGTAGCGCCCTCTACAACTGGGCGATAAGCGCACCGTACATGCAGAAGAGCGGCATTGGATTCGAGGAGGTCTACGACCTTAACAAGCAGGGCGAGGAAGGCGTAAAGGAACTCGCACAGGAGTCCGAGCTTTTCCGCGTCGTACTCAACATGGTCGTCGACCACTTCCCGAATCCGGTGCAGGCGCAGGAACGCCGTATCCCCACCATCTGGCGCGGCGACCCCGACTCGCAGATTGCGGAGGACATGATAAAGTCGAACCCTGACGGAGAGGTCGTCTTCATGGTGACCGACATCGGCATGGACCCGCACGCAGGCGAGGTTGCTACTGGACGCCTGTTCTCCGGCACCCTCGAACGCGGTCAGGAGCTAAACGTGAGCGGTGTCGCCGGTACGAACCGTATACAGAACGTCGGTCTGTACATGGGCGACGAGCGCGAGGAGGTCGAGGAAGTCCCCGCAGGCAACATCGCCGCGGTCACCGGACTCAAGGACGCAATAGCAGGCTCGACCGTCTCGTCGACCGAGATGACGCCGTTCGAGTCGATAGACCATATCTCGGAGCCTGTAGTTACGGTCGCGCTTGAGGCAAAGAAGATGGACGACCTGCCTAAGCTCATCGAGGTCCTCCAGCAGATATCGAAGGAGGACCCGACGATACAGGTCGAGATAGACGAGGAGACGGGCGAACACCTCATCTCCGGAATGGGTGAGCTACATCTTGAGGTCGTCACCAAACGTATCGAGAGCAACCGCGGTATTCCGGTCACGACGAGCGAACCCATCGTCGTCTACCGCGAGTCGATTACCAAGCCTGTCAACGAGACCGTTGAGGGCGTCTCCCCCAACCGCCACAACAAGTTCTACATAGAGCTTGAGCCGGTCCCCGAGGATGTCGTCGAGAAGGTAAAGCTCGGCGACATCAGCATGGACCAGCCCGAACAGCAACGCCGTGAGGAGCTGAAGGAAGCCGGGATGGACAAGGAGACGGCGCAGAACGTCGAGTACATGAACGGGACGAACATCCTCGTCGACGACACAAAGGGTATACAGCACCTCCGCGAGACGATGGAACTCGTCGAGGAGGGCTTCGACGAGGCGACCGACGAGGGCGTGCTCGCAGGAGAACCCGCCGAGGGTGTTCTCGTCCGTCTTCTCGACGTAAAGCTCCACGAGGACGCCATACACCGTGGACCTGCACAGGTCATTCCCGCCGTCCGCGAGGCGGTCCACCGTGGTATGGTACACGGAGAGGCGCGCCTGCTCGAACCCATACAGGATGTCTACATCGAGTGCCCGCAGAAACACATGGGTCCCGCTTCGTCCGAGCTTCAGGGACGCCGTGGACGCATAGACGACATGGTCCACGAGGGCGAGATAGTCGAAATACACGGACAGGCTCCTGTCTCGGAGCTTTTCGGCTTCTCCAGCGACATCAGAAGCGCGACCGAGGGCAAGGCGACATGGAACGCCGAGAACGCAGGCTTCCAGACGCTTCCGGACAACCTCCAGCGCGAAACCATCATGGAGATACGCGAGCGCAAGGGCATGAAGCAGGAGCTTTCCGAAGCCATCGACTACATCTGAACGGGGTAGGCTTTTTTGCGACCACCGTCTAAGGGGACGCATGGGTAAAGTCCTCGTCGCGGTTGACGGCTCCGAGTACTCGATGGAAGCTCTCACTTACGCTCTGGAGAGATGCTCCGAAGACGAGATAACCGTCGTACACGTCCCGGTCACGACGATGAAGGACCTACGGTCGGAGGAAGAAGCCGGCGAGTTAGCCGAGAAGCGCGGTAGGAGGGTTCTCGAAAAAGCCGCCGAGACAGCCGAAGGGTACGGTAAGGAAGTCAAGACGGAACTCGTCTACGGCGATGTCTCGCGTGCGGTGGTTTCGTACGCCGACAAGAGCGGTGTAGACCGGATTCTGGTGGGTAGCCGCGGTACGGGTGGCACGAAACGCGCCTTGCTCGGAAGCGTCGCAGAAAACGTGATGCGCCGCGCCGGCTGTCCCGTGACCGTCGTTCGTTAACTCCCCTCGTCTTCCTTGCGCTTGCGTATGGTCGGCACGTACGACCTGCCTACGAATCCGCCAAGGAACACCTCGCGCACAGACAGCTGGCGCTCAGGACCGTCCTGCCGGGCGTTACGGACGCGGCGCTCGGTCGTCTGGAAGTAGTTGACGACGGTGACGAAAAGGACGCCACCGACGGTGTTACCGACCAGAACGGGGACGACGAAGCCAAGAAGGCTAGGGGCAAGCGCGGCGTGTCCGCCGAGGAAGAGATAGACCGCCTCGGTGAAAGAGACGACGACGTGGAACAGGTCGGCGACGGGGATGGCGAGGAAGGCGAGGTAGACGAGGATGACGCGCGAGACGGTATCGCGCGCCGAGAAGTCGAGCCAGACGACGCCCGCGACCACGAAGCCGGCGAAAGCCGCCTTGAAGAACAGGTCGGAGGCGGGCGTCTCGATGCCTTTGAGAGCAATACGCGTCGCCGTCTCGGCGGCGGCGGGTTCAAGAACACCCGTCTCCGCGAGTACGAGAGCGCCGAGCGCCCCTCCGACGAAGTTCCCTACCACGACGACCGACCAGATACGCAGGAGCGCCGGTATGCTCGCGAGGCGTTCGAGGACGAGCGTGACAGGCGGAAGCGTGTTCTCGGTGTATAGCTGGTAGCCGCCGAGTACGATATAGACGAAGCCAAGGGGGTAGAGGAGCGAGGCGACGAGCGAACTGTCCGTCTTGGCGGATGTCGAAGCATAGAGCAGGAACGTTAACGTGATAGAGAAACCTGCGGCGAGACCGCTGAAGAACAGTTCGCGGTTGCCAGTGTCTATCTCGTCGTCCGCCGCCGCGACGATACGCTGGAAGACCTCCTCGGTGCTGAAACGGTCGCGCACGACGGAGCCGACGGCGGGTGCGCCGTGTTTGGAGAAGTCGGTTGCGTCTTTTTCGTCGTCGGTCATCGTGCGGATTTCGTCGAGTACACTAAAAGTCCCTGCGGTCAGACGACGTACAGACGCGCACTCCTGACGGAGTCGTGACCGCGTCGCAGAAGGTCCTCGCCGCTATCCGTCGCGTCGGCGGTACGTTCGGAAACTGGAACGTCGACACCAACTTCGTCGGAGAAACGGCGGACGACGCGTGACTCACCGGCGACGAAGACGTGTCGAACATCGTATCCATCAACCATCCCGTCAAACCTCTCGACGGAGTCCCGGACGTGCTCCTTTACCTCCTCATCGCGCCCTCTCTCGAAACGCGACTGCGAAAAGCCCCCCTTCGAGTGCTTCGAGATTATATCGGACGACAGTGACGAGAACTCGACGCGCCCGTCGTCGTAGACGCCGCCTGCGTACTCGTCCGAGCGGACTACGGCGACAGCGTACGGGGACGGGAGTTCGAAAGCCGAGCGGTCGAAGACAAAGCTATCGGCGTATTCGACGCGCGTCTCCTTGACATCGAGAGGTGGCGATAGGGCGGCGCGTACCACACCGGTATCGTCGCCGAAAGCGACAAACCCAGTCGGTGACTCGATACGGCGAAGTAGGGCGGTCGTTTCCGTATCGAACTCGTCGGGTACGCGGTCGTCGGGTGCGACCGTGACGGTCGTGAGCGCCTCTCCGCCCGACCGTGTCGACGAAAAAAGTTCGAGGGCGTCGTCAAGCTCGTCGCCGCGGACCGCGCGTGCAACACGGAAGCTTCGTCCATCGTCGTCTCCCCCCGCGCGTTCGAGGCGGTCGCGTAGCTCCTCTATCTTGTCTTCGAGTTCGTTGACGCGCCTGTCCGACTCCTGTTTCTCGGTCACTGCGTCCTTCCTCCGGCGCTCCTCCGCGGAGAGGCGTTTTTCGAGGCTTTCAACCTCGTCTTCGAGTTCTTCGATACGCTCCTTGAGCGCCGTCTTACCCAGAAGGTCGTCGAGCATACGCGAGACGTGGGCGCGACGAACATTAATCCTGTTCTCGAAAGGTCTATATGATTCCGTGGCGTATCGGGGAACATGGTAGCGTTAACTCCCCTGTTCGTCGGGGGCTTAGGTCCGCTGGAGATAGGGGTCATCCTGATTCTCCTCGTCCTCCTCTTCGGCGCAGACAAGATACCGAAGCTCGCACGGAGCGCTGGAGACGCCAAGAAGGAGTTCGAGAAGGCTAAGATGGAGGCAGAAAAAGAGGTTCAGGAGTTCGAACAAGAACTCGAAGAGGAGGAAGCCGCCGCGGAGATGGCTGAGGCGGAGACGACGGAGACGGGCGGCGAAGGGACGACGACAGCCTCGACCGACGGATAGCAAACGCGAACGTTAAGTGCGCGCGAGTTCCAGAAACGGCTGGGGCTCGTGGCCTAGTGGATAGGGCGAGAGGTTCCTAACCTCTAGACCGCGGGTTCAAATCCCGCCGAGCCCGTGGAGCGAACGAGTTTTGCGAGTGGGTGAAGCGGCTTACGATTGTACCGTAACTGTTTTGCTCTCTTCGGCGCTCCTTTCGGTATGCACGTTCTCATACCGTTCGACGTAGCACCGGTGAGCGAACGCGCCGCTAGGTACGCGGTTTCTTCGTTCGGGGCGCTGGACGACCTACGTATAACCGCGGTCCATCTCACCGAGGGCGACAGGAGCATCTCTGAGGAGACGGTGGCGGACACGATAGAGTCTCTGGGCGACGACGAAGGCGTGGACGTGAGCGCCGAGATAATCCATATGGAAGGCGCGGCATCGAAGGAGAAGGTCCGTGAGGCGGTCTACCGTATAGCCCGCGAGACCGACGTCGACACCGTCGTCATGGGGTACGAACAGAAGTCGGTGTTCGACGATGTCTTCGGCGAGAGCACGGCGGAACGTATACTCGAAAACCTCGACATTCCGGTCGTTCTCGTCCCTTAGCTACCGTACCAGTTGCCGCGTGCGCCTGACCGTGGTTCGTCGTCCTCTTCCTCCTCTACCTCGGTCTCTTCCTCGTCATCGTCCTCTATGTCGCCGGTGAACTCCATGAGTTCCGCCTTTGCGCTGTTGTCGTATACGGTCTTTATCTTGACCTTCGCTGTCTTTCCCGGAATGCCACCGTCGACGCGGACGACGAATCCCTCGGACGTGCGCCCCAGACCGTTCCCTCGGTCGTCGATGTCGTCTATCTCTACCTCGACGACCTGTCCCGTCTTTACGGGGTCCTTGACGGGACTGAAGTCGAAGTAGTCGCACCAGTTGACGCCGGCTTTGTCGGTGAAGTGGGCGCACATCTCGCGCGATGTCGCGGCGTCACAGTCTTCGAGTAGCGGGCAGACGCCTGTCATGGTCGGCGTTCGGTTTCCACGCACCTAAGGCTGACGGCACCGGCGCGTACGTTCAACCCGCGGTGCAGAAAGCCTGCGTTCCGAAGACCGTGCCGTTCTCGTCCACGACAACGCCGACACCGGTCGTGTTCCACGGTTCGCCGAGGAGGTTGCGCCGATGGGTCGTAGAGTTGGTCCATTCGGCGACGAGCGCATCGGCGACGCCTTCCCCGGTAACGAGAAGCACGGAGCGGTTCGCGGGCGACCTGTAGACGGTCTTGTACCAGACGCTTGCAACGTTCTCGCTGTAACGGAACTCCTCCCTACCGCCGCGTAGTCCGGCGCACTCATCGAGATAACGGCTCTCTACGCTCGAACCGTCGGGTTCGACGTGTCCAAGGTAGAACGAGTCGGACATGTTCGCCGAGTGGTTCCGTGCGGCGCGCGACAGACGCGACGAGTAAGAGACGTGACCGAGAGACGCGTTCGCGCGGACCTCGTTCGCCCTCTCAACGACGAGGCGCTCAACAAGCGACGTGTTGAGGTCGGTTACGTCGGGCTGTTTCGATGCGTTGAGCCTGTACTCGTACGGCTGGTCCGCGGGCGAGCGGGTTGCCACAGCTACGTCACGTGTACCGTCGGTAAGGTTGTCGGTTGTCGTGTTTACGTCGTCCTCCGTTGAGTTTCCGCCTCTGTCGCCGGTTCCGCCGAGGACGAAACCGTCTGCGGCTACGCCTATGAGGAACGCGACCAAGACGACTGCAACCGTGTTTCGGTTCATAGACTGAGTACGTCGGCGTTTTGGTCAAGGATTTCGTCGAAGGTTACGTCCTTCGTCTTGACATCGTAGCGGACTCTGACCACCGGAACATCGACATCGATAACGCGGCTAAGGTCGTGCGGCGTTCCGGAGACGACGACATCGGGGTCCGAGTTCCTCACAGTCTCTTCGAGTTCGCGCACCTGGTCGTCGCTGTACCCCATCGCGGGTAGAATATCCTCAAGATGGTCGTACCTTTCGAGGATGCGTGCAAGGGAACCGACGGCATGAGGTCGCGGGTCGATGACCTCAGCCGCGCCGTACTCGCGCGCCGCAAGAAGACCGGCGCCGTACGGGGCGTCGCCGTGCGTTACCGTCGGTCCGTCCTCGATAACGAGGACGCGTCTCCCGGATATCCGGTCGCGGTCGGCGGTCACGATGGAGTCGGCGTGTACGATACGCGCCGCCGGGTTTGTCGCTCAGACATTGCGCTCGACCTCGCGTATCCCATCGGCGGTGGCGGTGTTCTCCTTGTTGATAACGACGTAGTCGGCGAGGCGCAGGTTCGTCTCGCCAGGATGGTAACGGAGTTCGTCGCCCGCCCGATGAGGGTCGGCAAGGACGAGATGAAGATCGGGCTCAAAGAACGGCAGTTCGTTGTTTCCGCCGTCCCAGACGATGACGTCCGCCTCCTCCTCGGCGCGCGCGAGAACATCGGCGTAGTCGACGCCTGCGTAGACGACGTGACTGCTCTCGACGTGCCCCTCGTACTCCTCGCGCTCCTCTATGGTAACGTCCGCGGCGTCGATGTCTTCGAGGGTCCCGAAACGCCGGACGCGCCCCTCGACGAGGTCGCCGTACGGCATCGGTTCGCGCACGACGACGGTTTCGACGCCACGTTCGCTTAACGCGTCGGCGACGGCGCGCGAGACCCCCGACTTGCCGCACCCGGTGCGGACGGCGTCGACGGCAACGACGGGGACGGAGGCGTCAAGCCATATCTCGTCGGGTCCGAGTATTCGGAACCCGGCACCGGCGGCGAGTGCGCGCGACGCCACGTGCATAACCTTCTCGTGAGAGACATCCGAGTACGAGAATACGACGAGGTCAGCGTCGTTTTCGTGGATGATGTCTTCGAGTTCGGCTTCGGGTCTTATGGGAACACCGTCTGTGTAGAGGTCGCCGGCGAGCTCGGGCGGATACCGGCGTTCGGGAACGTCGTCAAGCTCACCGACGTTCTGGGTCTCCGTCTGCGTGAAACCGACGACATCGTACGTCTCGTCGTCCCTGAAGACGGTGTTGAAGTCGTGGAAGTCGCGTCCCGCGGCTCCCATGATGACAACCTTTCGGGGCATGGTTTATGACAGGCGCGGGTTACGGATAACCATGTCGCAGGAACCCAAGCGCCTCGTCTTAGCCCTCGGAGGGAACGCGGTCCTGTCCGCCGACGACCCGACTGCAGACGGACAGCGTCGCGTCGTGGAGAGGACAGCCCGTACCGTCGCGGAGGCGACCGGCGACGGTGACGAGGTAGTCGTGACGCACGGGAACGGTCCGCAGGTCGGTAACCGTATGTTGCAACAAGACGCCGCACCGGAGACGCCGCGGATGCCGCTCGACGTGTTGGTAGCGGAGACCCAGGGTCAGCTGGGTTACATGCTCCAGCAGGCGTTCGACAACGAGTCAGGAAACGCCGCGACGGTGGTGACTCAGACGGTTGTCGACGCAGACGACCCGGCTTTCGACAAACCGACGAAGCCCGTCGGACCGTTCTACGACGCAGATGAGGCGGAGAAAGCGCCGTTCGAGACACGCGAGTACGAGAGAGGTCATAGACGCGTCGTCGCCTCTCCGGAGCCGCGCGATATCGTCGAGTCGGGGTCGGTGCGTTCGCTCGTGGAGGAAGGCGTCACCGTCATCTGCGGAGGCGGAGGCGGCGTCCCTGTCGTCCGAGACGACGGGCTAAACGGCTTAGAGGCGGTCGTCGACAAGGACAGGACTTCGCGTCTCGTCGCGGAGGAGGTCGATGCCGACGCGCTAGTCTTCGTGACCGACGTCGACCACGCATACGTCGGCTACGGAAGCGACGACGAACGCGCCGTCGGATGCGTCGACACCGACGAACTACGCCGTTATCTCGAAGCAGGCGAGTTCGGTGAAGGAACGATGCTCCCCAAGGTTGAGTCTGCGCTTGGCTTCGTCGAAGAGGGCGACGGACGCGAAGCCGTCATAACGTCACCCGACGAACTCGCCGACGCGCTTGCGGACGGTTCGGGGACTCGTGTCAGGTAAAGCGACGAAAAACTGTTTGTGGCTTGGGCGAGACGGTAACGGTATGGACATAAACGAGGCGTTCAGTTCGGCGTACGCGGCGCTCGTCTCTAAGCCGTCGAAGATACTTCCGTTCTACCTCATGAGTGTCAGCGTTCCGGCTGTTGCACGCGTCGCACCCCTCGTGACAGGCGTCCTCGTCTACCTCGCGCTCCTCCGCAGGGGAAGGATAGACGAGATACGGTCAGCTTTCGACGACCTTCCGCTCGACGAGCTTGAGAACCCGGAAAGCTTCGATGGGTTCGAAGGCACAAGCGAAGGACTCACCGAGGCTTTCGAGCTAATCTTCGTACCTGAGGTGGTCGCGGTCATCGTTGTGGCGTTAGTCGTTTTCATCGTCGTCATCGTCGCACTCAACGCCGCCGTGAGAGCGGGGCAGGTGGGTGCTGTCTACGCCGTCCTGACGGGCGTCGAGGAACCCGTCGAGAGAGGCATCGGTTCTGTATTCGAACACACGTCGACCTTCGTTCTCCTGTTCGTCGTTGAGGCTGTCATAGTCCTCGTCGCAACGGGTGTCCTCCTTGGCATCGGTGCCCTCGCCGCCTCTTTCGGCGGTCTTCTGGGAGCGGCACTCACACTCGTCGTCGCCCTTGTCTGGCTCTCGGCGGTGACCGGTGTACACGTCTTCTTCGTCTTCGCTCCCCAGTCGGTGGTCGTCGACGACGCCGGACTGGGTGGCGCTCTCCGTGGCAACCTTGGCTTCATCGTGGACAACCCCGCCGAGTTTGTCGCCTACCTCATATTCGCGTTCGCCGCGGTCATCGGCTTCGGCTCCGTCGCAGGCTTCCTAACCGTGCTTGGCGCACCCGCCGCCGTCACGGTCGTAGGATTTCTCGTCTTCTCGCCGTTCGTGGCGGTCGTCAAGACGGATATGTACGCGAGACACGCGGGCGACGAGGTCGTGGTTTCGGAACCGTCGCCCGACCGTCACGAGGTCACCGGCGCACTACGGGACGGCTTGGACGAGATGCGCGCCTTCGTCTCGGAGCGTCCGTTGCTCGTGGTCGTCAGCGGCGTGGTATTCGTCGGCTCCGGCGTCATAGCTTGGGAGGTGACGCAGACGGCAGGGGTCGGCATAGAGACCTCCATCGCAGACCGTCTCGAAGGTGTGTCCCCGGTCGGCGAGTTCGTCAACTACACCGCGAACAACTGGGCTGTCGGCGTCGCCCAGTCGTACGCCGGCTACGCGTTCGGAGTCCCCACCTTCGTCTCGCTCGTCTTCAACGGCTCCCTCCTCGGATTCCTCACGGCGACGGAGGCGAACGTCCCCGAACTCGTCGCTTTCGTCGTACCGCACGGGATCATCGAGATACCCGCGCTTCTCATCTCAGGCGCTCTCGGTCTGCATCTCGGTGGCGTCGCAGTCGGATACGCTCGTGGCAACTCGTCCACCGAGGAGGTAGCCGACGAAACACGACGCGCCTACCGTGTCCTCGTCGGTCTCCTCGTTCTGTTCGCGGTCGCGGGCTTCGTAGAGGGCTTCTTCAGCCCGTACTACTACGGTCCTCTTCTGGGCGTCTGAACCTCAACCGACAAAACTGTTATAAGTTTACGCGTCGTTGAGGGACAGGTGAGAAAAACGGTTCCTATACTCGTGTTCGTACTTTTCGCGGCGTCCCTTGGCGTCGCTGCTGCACAGTCTTCCGGAGACGCACCCCGCGGTAACTGGGACACGTCGGCGTCGTCGGGCGAGATAATACTCGACAACTCCAGCTACTACGTCGTCTACCAAGGCGAGGACGGCATTGAAGCGTGGAGAAACACGGACGGCGACGACGTAACCGGCACGATGCTCGAAAGAAGCGACGGGGGCGATGTACTCGAACTCGACAGGTCGATAAGCAGAAACCAGCGTCTCGGCAGGTACGAGAGCGCCGACGGTTCGTTGACGGCGCACGTCGTCGAACCGCGTATCTCGCGCCTCGACTTCTTCAACAGGAACGGCGCGAGGCTGTCGTCGGGGGGCGGCGTCTTACGTTCGGGTACGATACTGATACGCGCCGACCGGAACTTCGCTCAGGCTGAGGACGTGACGGTGGAGGTACTCGGTCCGGACGGCGTGCGTGTGACGCGCGAGGTTCTCTCGACCGAAGCCACGGACGCGCAACGCGAGGTTCTCCCGAACGGCTTCTCGACCGGATTCCTTGACGACGAGGTTCAGGGTGTCGGAACCACGGGGGAGACGACAGCATACTGGCTACTCGACGCGAGCGAGATGCGTAGCGGAACACACGAGGTGGTTGTCGAGGGCGTCGAAGACCTCAACTTCGGCGAGGCGACACGTACGCTACGCGTAAACGTCGGTTCGTCGTCGTCACCGACGCTGAGCTTCGAACGGACGACGGTGTCGCAGGGTGCCGACGTCAGGTTCACCGTTCGCGGCATCGAAGCAGGCACCTACCGCGCCGTCGGCGTGCCGCTCGACGACGTACGCTCAGGCTCCGACCCCGAGGATGTCTTCCGTTTCATAGGTGACACCGTCGAGGTAGGAACCACGTCGGAGTACGCATACGCCGTCGTTGAGGGTTCGGACCGAAGTACCGCCGTCGGAGGTATCGACACGGCGCATCTCGAACGCGGCTCCGTCTCAGTCCGTCTGTTCGAGGAAGGCGAGTCGGTCGACGAGGCTCTCGACGCCCTAGACCGGAACGCAGTAGACAGACGCGCCGTCACTGTCGAACGCGGCGCTATCGGTTTGAGCCTCGCGGGCGGCACGTACGTCACGGGACAGTCTATTGACGTTTCAGGTACGGCGTCGAGAGGCGTCGACCGTATCGCGGTCTACGTCCGCGACAGGGACGACTGGGAACTCCTACCGCTCAACGGACGCGACACGACTTCAGTAGAGTCCGACGGAAGGTGGAGCGCACGCGATGTCGTCCTTTCGGACGAGGACCACGGCGGCGAACTCCTTCGCTACCCCGGTAGGTACAGCATAGCCGCCGTGGACGCCGCCGAACTGTCATCGCCGCCGCAGACATCCATATCGACGTCGGAGTTTTCGCGTCTCTCGACTTCGTTGCGCGGCACCGTCACGACCCAGTCGCCGCGTCTCGTCTCCAACTTCGACGGATACGGGGGCGAGGTTGCTCAGGGTGACCGCGTCAGGGTTAGCGGTACGTCGGTCGGTTCGCGCGACGTCGTAGTCGCGTTCGTCGGCGACCGCGACGTACACGCTGAGGTCGTGCGCGCCGGACGCGACAATACGTTCGAGGAGGAGATAGACCTCGACGGTATGAGCCGCGGCGAGGTCACAGCATTCGTTGCGACAACGGGACGCGACGGCGAGTTCGGCAACGGAGAGGCGACCGACGGTGACGGCGAAACCGTGTCGATAGAAACCGCGGAGGAGTTCCGCGACTACGTTCGCTCGTTCGACCGAGACGGGCGCACGCGGTCGCAGAAGGTCGACAGAATACGCGCCGCATCCGTCGAACGCGCGGGTAGCGACGACCTTATGCGGACGACGAACCTGCGTATCGCAGACCCGCGCACGTCGGTACAAGACATCGTACCGGGTGAACAACCGCAGTTAACCGGTATCGTTCCCATCGAGACGGACGAAACCGTCCTGATACGCGGAACGACGAACCGTAACCCCGCGGACACGTCGATAGACGTCGATATGGTCGAAGGACCTGACACCGACGCGTTCGGCTCACGGACCGTAGAGACTTGGTCGTCGTCAGGCGGCTGGTCGACAACCCTGAGCGCGCGCGACGCAGAACCCGGTAGCTACACGGTACGTGTCGACGACGGCGAGTCGACGAACGAGGTAAGCTTCTCGGTCGTTGAGAACAGAACTCAGACGCTCGACGAAATCGAGGACCTGCGCGAGCGCGTCATCGGTCTCCGTAACGAGATAGACAGCCTGGAGGACAACAACTCTGGTCTACGCGACCGCGTCGGAGAACTCGAAGCCGAGCGCGACGAGCTACGCGCGAGGATAAACGAGACGGATAACGAGTCCGACGCCGACAACGGCGAGGGGGCACCCGGATTCACCGTCGTCGCGGCGCTACTCGCCTTGGTCGCGCTCTCCGTGGCACGGCGCGGTAGCAACAAGAAGGTTGAATAAGGTCTCTCATCATTTACCCGTATGGACGAAGTCAAGAAAGGTCTCGAAGGCGTCGTCGTGGACGAGTCGCGCGTCTGCAAGGTCGACGGCGAAGAGGGCAAGATATGGTACGCGGGCTACGATATGGACGACCTCGCGCGCGAGTCGTCTTACGAGGAACTCCTGTTCCTACTCTGGAACGACCGCCTGCCGACCGCCGACGAACTCAACGGGATACGCGACGAGATGGCGAAGCGCCGCTCTCTCCCCGACGGTGTCGCAGAACTCATAGACCGCGAAGCGGCGGGCACCGCACCGATGGACCTCCTGCGCACCGCCGTCTCGGCGCTCGCGTCGTACGACGACGATCCCGACAACCTCAACGACCCGACCGACAGGTGCCTCGGCGTCCTCGCGAAGATGCCGACGGTAATAGCACGCGCGCACAGGGTTCGCCAAGGAAAGGAGCCCGTCGAACCGCGCGTCGACCTCGGACACGCCGAGAACTTCCTGTACACTCTTCGCGGCGAGGAACCGTCGCCCGAAGAGGCGAGCGCGATGGACTCGACGTTCATACTGTACGCCGAACACGGCATGAACGCCTCGACGTTCAGCGCATGCGTCACGGCGTCGACGCTCGCCAACGTCTACTCGTCGCTGACCTCCGCGGTCGGCACGCTCCAAGGACCGCTCCACGGCGGTGCGACCGAGACGGTTATCGAGATGCTTGAGGAGGTCGGCGACGCGTCGCGCGCGGAGGCTTTCGTCGAGGAGAAGGTGTCGAACAAGGAGAAGATTCCGGGGTTCGGTCACCGTGTCTACGAAACCGTCGACCCGCGGTGCGCGCACTTCAAGCGCCACATAGAGACGCTCAACCCCGACGCCGAACTCCTCGCCGTTGCGGACGCCGTACGCGACGAGGTCGAGACGCGTCTCGGCGACAAGGGCATCTGGCCCAACACCGACCTGTATGCGGGCGCGCTCTACCGCGAACTCGGCGTTCCGCCCGCGTTCTACACGACGCTGTTCGCCGCGTCGCGCGCCGCGGGTTGGTCAGCGCATATCGCGGAGCAACTCGAAGACAACCGCATCATGCGCCCGCGCGTAAAGTTCGTGGGAGAGACGGGGCGCGAGTACGTTCCCGTCGACGAACGGTAGAAAAACGCCGACCTAAACGCGGTCGAAAAGCCCCGACGCGTCTTCCTTCTCCTCGACGTTACGCATCCAGTCGAGCGCCGCCGTAACCTCGTCGTCGCTCAGCATACCGCCGACGCCTGTACGGAACTTGTCTTCGAGTTCTTCGTCGCTGAGCGGGTTGCCCGGATGCCCCTTCGGATACTCCAGTTCGCGCTCGTACGTCTCGCCGCCCGCGTGGACGGTCATCTTGTGCGGGAACGCCTCGCCGTAGACGTCAGTGTACGATTCGTTCTCGACTATCTCTATCTTGTCCATGAGTTCACGGACGTCGTCGCCCAGTATCTTCTCCTCGGCGAACTGTTCGAGAGTCATCTCGCCGTCGAGGAAGGCGCGCGCTATGCAGTACGGCGTGCTGTGGTCCGCAGTCTCACGCGTCTCGGGGTCCCACTTCTCCTCCTCCTCGCTTATGATGCTGACCGCCGCCTCGTACGTCTCGTTCTCGATACGTTCGATTTTGTCGACGGGAACCTCGTCAAGTAGGTCCATGACGATGTTGACCGCCGCCTGAGCGTGGTACTCAACGGGGTAGTACTTGATGTACGTCTCGTTTATCTTGAACTCTCCGCCGCGTCCGCCGAACGAGTCAACGTCGAGTTCGAACTCGCAGGTGAGTTGGTTGAAGAAGCCGAACTTGCCCTCGAAGATGGGCGCGGGTCCCTCGACGCCCTCGGCGGCGAGTTCGACAGCGACGACGGCATTACGGTCGACGTTGGCGAAAGCGAACCCTTTCCACTCGCTCAGTTCGCC
>JBKHFQ010000008.1:0-16213 GCA_046540135.1 Halobacteriales archaeon | reverse complement strand
GTCCGTCGTCTGGAGGCGCTCAAACCGGAGCGCGACGACTTACTCGGCGAATCGCGCCTCACCGTGACGCGTTTCGAGGGCGGCGAGTCGCCGAACCAGGTGCCGGAGGAGGCGCGTATAACCCTCGACCGCCGCCCGGTTCCGCCTGAGACGGAGAGCGATTTCGTCGCGCTTGTCGAGGAAACGTTGCGCGGGGTCGACTGCGACTACGAGGTCGTCCTGCCCGAGGGTCCGTCGCCTGAGTCGGCGGCGTTCCGGACGGACGAGAACGACGAGGAGGTCCAACGTCTGCGCCGGTGTGTCGAGCAGACCGCGGGTTCGACGGAGCTACGACCTTTCGGTGCGGCGTGCGAAGCCTCGTACATCGCTCCCCACTCACCCGTCGTTGTCTTCGGTCCGGGAGAGATAGACGACGGCGAACCCGTCGCACATTCGGAGCGCGAGTATGTGCGTGTCGAGGAGGTACGCGCCGCGGCGGACGCACTGACGCGTTTCCTGAACGGTTAGACGTCGTCGCCGACGACGACCTTACCGTTCTCCACATCAGCGCGCACCAACGACTTGACATCGAAGCCAATTTCGGGCGGTTCGCCCTTTTCGATGACGACGACAGTATCGACGACATCCGCGCCTGCGCCTTCGAGCGCGGAGTGGACGGCGCTCAACGTACCGCCCGTCGACAGAACGTCGTCAACGAGTAGGACGCGGTCGCCTTCCTCAACGGCGTTGAGGAACATCTCACCCGACGAGTAACCCGTCTCCTGCGCGAGCGAAACCTCGTCGTCGAAGCCGTACGACCGTTTGCGCACGACAACGAGAGGTACGTCGGTGGCGAGCGAGACGGCGGTGCCGATATGTACACCCATCGCCTCAGGCGCGACTATCTTGTCGATTGTCTCCACGTCGGCGCACCGTACCACACCCACGACGACCTCGCGCATAACGGCGGGGTCGAGAGGCGGCACGCCGTCCGTGATGGGATGGACGAAGTACTCGTAGACCTCACCGTCCTTCTCCTTGCGCACGATCGGGGCGTCGAGCAACGACTGCTTGAGACGTTCCATAGGCGAGCAAGAACGACGGCGCGCAAAAGGATTGCTACAGACGGCGCTCGACGGCGTCAAGAATCCGTCCGGCGACCTCGCGCTTGTCGCCCTCCGCCGCCTCCCCCCAGTCCTCGGTGAGTATCTCCACGCGCGTCTCGTCGTCACCCATGACCGACGCGTCGTTCGCTACCATCAGGTCGAGTCCCGCGCGTTCCATGACACCGCGTGCTTCGTCCGCAAGCGCGTCGCGGTCAAGATCCGTCTCCGCTTTGAAGCCGACGATGAAGGCGTCGGAGGAGGCTTCGCGCACCTTGTCGACAAGCTTGGGCACCTTCTCCATTTCGAGAACGAGGTCCTGTCCGCTCTCTATCTTTGAGTCGGCGGCGTCTACGGTGTAGTCGCTTATCGCCGCCGCGGAGACGAAGATATCGCATCCGTCGCGTACCTCTTCGAGCGTTGCGTCTATCATATCTCCGGCGCTCTCGACGCGGCGCTCGTCGGCGTACCGCACCTCTCCGTCGTAGTTGTGGACCAACGCCACGTCCGCGCCGCGTACGTACGCCTCCTTGGCTATCGCGCGTCCCGTCTTGCCCGACGACCGGGTCGTGAGGACGCGCACGGGGTCAACGGCTTCCTCGGTACGTCCGCTCGTGACGACGACACGCTTTCCGGCGAGCGGTCCTTCGGAGAGCATGCGCTCGCACTCGGTCGCAATATCCTCCTTGTCGGCGAGCTTCGCCTTGTCCTCCTCTATCTTCGGGGGTACGATGTTGACACCCCAGTCCTCAATCTTGTCGAGGTTCTCGACAACCCCCGGATGGTCGTACATCGGCTCGTGCATCGCGGGCGCGACGGCGACGGGCACTCCGCTTCCGAGCGCCGTCGTGGCGAACGTCGTTACGGGCGTGTCATCGATACCGGACGCTATCTTGCCAACGGTGTTCGCCGTCGCGGGCGCGACGAGAAACAGGTCCGCCTCTGCGCCCGAACGGAAGTCCTCAAAGTCGCTCTCGACGCCTCCGCAGAAACGGACGTGTTCAACATCGCCCGTGATACGCGTCACCACCTCGTTGCCGGACGCGAACTCAAGCGCCCATTCATGGACGATGTTACGCGCCGCGTCGGTCGTGACGACATGCACCTCCGCACCCCGTCGTCGGAGTTCGTGTATTATCTTGACGCATTCTACGGCGGCGATGCTACCTGTGACGCCCATCACGACCGTCTTTCCTTCAAGTCCCATTACGCGGTACAACGCACTCTTCGTCTTTAATCCTGAGGAAAGCCGACAGGGGTTTCGCGGGGTTTTTTTGTACGTGAGGCGTACCGACGCACGATGAAGAGAGCCATCATCGAGGGAGAGGCGTACTCCGACATCGGCGATGTCTACGACTTCTTTATGGACTTCGAGAACTACGTCAAGTACAGCGAGTACGTCGACGACATACGCGTCGTCGAGGACGGCGACCATCCCGAGTGGGAGATGGACTTCCGGTGGTGGATAATACGGTACACGACGCGGTCGAAGCTACTCGACTACGAGGAGAACGACTACATCGAGTGGCAGGTGACCAAGGATGTCGACATACGCGGTAGATGGGAGTTCGACGAGGTCGGTGACTCGAAGACTCAGGTCAGCCTCGAACTCCTGTACGACCCAGCGGGCGCGAGCAAGGTAAACCCGATTAGCTTCCTACCGACCGCGCGTCTTATACAGATAGCACGTCCAGTCGTCGACAGACACGTCTCGAAGGTCCTGCGCCGCGTCGCGGAGGAGGTCGAGGGAGAACCACGCGAGGTCGACTACACGATACGTGCGGGCGGCGTGGAAGGTGAAGACGAGTTCCTCGCCCTCCTTCCCGACGACAAGATAAAGGACGACAAAAAAGAGAAGGCAGGCTGAACCGGCGGATAAATGAAGAGCGCCATCCAAAATCTCCGCCTCCTTGTCGAAACCAGCCGTCCCCAGTTCTACTTCGTTCCCGTCTACTTCTACGTCTCGGCGTTCGTCATACTCGGTCACGAGATAACGTTTCCCGTTCTCGTGCAGGCGGCGTCGTTGAGCTTTCCTCTGACGCTTTTCATAAACGGTGTCAACGACATCTACGACACGGAGACGGACGAACTCGACGACCTACGCAAGGAAGGCGAGACGGTGGAGGACAGGTTTGACGACATCTCAACACTCCGCGTCTACCTCGCTGTCGCGGCGGCGGTGGTTCTGGCGACGACAGCGATGTTCAACGTCTGGAACACCTTCTTTGCCGCCGGTATGCTGTTCGTCGGCTACGCCTACTCCGCACCGCCGCTACGTCTCAAGGAACGCCCGCCGTTCGACAGCCTCTCGAACGGTGTCATCGCGGTGACGCTCGCCTTCCTCCTCGGTGCGAGCACGTTCGTCCACCCCTCCGACGTCGCGCCGCGGACGTACGCAGAGGTGGGCGTGCTGACGCTAGGAATCGCCGCGGCACACGCGTACTACGCCGCGATAGACTACGAACCCGACAAGGAGGCTGGTCTCGAAACCGTCGCGACGCGTTACGGAAAACGGACGCCTATCGTCGCTTCGGTGGTCGTCATCGTCCTCAACTACGCCGTCTTTGCACCCAAGTTAGGCTACTACTTCGAGGCTATCGTCGTCTACATAGTCGCGCTCCTCGTCGCGTCGCTCCGTAGACCCGAACCCGAGTTCATGCTCAGGGCGGCGCGTCTCATCTACCCGGGATTCATCGTAGGAGTCCTTCTCTTCGTCGCGTTTGACGCCGAACCCGTTCGCGTGAGCATCGAAGCGGTGGGTGTCGAGTTCGCCTTCGGCGGGTACGGTCAGTAGGCGTTTTCGATTATCTCGACGACTGCCTCTTCGTCGACATCCACGGGGTTGTTTTGGAGAGCCATTCCCATGTACGTCGCGGCGTTCTCGGCGAGTTCTTCGGGCGTCGTGTCGACGAGTTCGCCGACGGATGTTTCGAGTCCTAAGTCGGCTACGAGTTCGTCCATCGCATCGACAACCAGAGGCGCATCCAACTTACGGTCGGCGATAGGTGCGCCGAGCGTCTCCGCGATTTCGCCGTACCTGCGTTTTGTCTCGTCGTCGCCGTTCTCGACGTTGTACCGCGCCACCTCCGACGTCACCGCCGCGAGGGCGTCGCCGTGCGCTACCTCAGGTTCAAGCGCGCTTATAGCGTGAGCGATTGCGTGCGTCGCGACGACGCCGCTGGTGGTCTCGCAGAACCCCGCGAACGTGTCCGCAACAGCCATCGCGTCGCGTGCGTCCGACGAACCCTCGACGGACCGGCTTAGGTGACGGTTGACGAGTTCCATGCCACGGAGCGCCTGAGCGTCGGTGAGCGCGTCGGCGCCCTGGGCGACGTACGACTCGTTGAGGTGACAGAAAGCGTCGAACCCTGTTCGTGCGGCGAGCGTCGCCGGCATCTCGTCGAGTATCTCGGGGTCAACGACCGCATCGTGAGGAACGAGAACATCGTCTCCGAAGCCTACCTTGGCGTCCTCGTCGGTGTACGTCACGACCGACCACGGGTCGACGTGGCTACCCGTTCCGCTCGTCGACGGCAGGATGACGAGCGGGAGCGCGTCGTCTATCGCGCGTTCGCCCGACACGTACTCCCAGACATCGGCGCGCGTCGGCGTGCCGTCGAACGTAGCAAGCGACATCGCCGCCGCCTTCGCCGTGTCGGTCGGGCTTCCTCCGCCGAGTGCGACGACGACATCCGCACCCTGACCCGTCCCAACGGCGTCGACGACGTTTTCGACCGTGGGGTTCGGTTGTACGTTGTCGAAGACCTCGGCGTCGACGCCCGCATCTTCAAGCGACGTGAGAACGTCGTCGAGAAAGCCCGCGTCCTGCATCGCGTTACGCGTCGTGACGACAAGCGCCTCGTCGCCGTGTTTCCCCGCCACCTCTCCTGTCTCGTCGCGTCTTCCGCGTCCGAAACGTACGTCAGTACGCGAAGCTGAGTAGTCGAAGTTCATCGTTCGTGGTTGTCGCGCCATCCACATAAATCGACCGCGTCGACGCCCGCATCCGCAACCCCTTTAGCGCATCCGCTACGACGTGGACCATGGCTATACACCCTATCGACTACCGTTACGGAACAGACGAGATGCGTTCGGTCTGGAGCGAGGAGAACAAGCTTCGGCGCATGCTCGACGTTGAGATAGCGTTAGCGCGCGCAGAGGAGACGACGGGTGACGTTCCCGAGGGCGTCGCCGACGAAATCGCGGACGCCGCCGAGGACGTGACGCTCGAACGCGTCAAGGAAATCGAGGCGGAGATACACCACGACGTCATGGCTGTCGTCCGTGCTGTCGAGGAGAACTGCGACGAATCGAGCGACGCGGGCGAGTACATACATTTCGGCGCGACATCGAACGACATCATCGACACCGCTGACGCTCTCCGTCTCCGCGAGTCGTGCGACATTCTGGAGAAACGTCTCGTCGCTCTCCGCGACGCGCTCGTCGATAAGGCTGACGAACACAAACGCACCGTCTGCGCGGGACGAACGCACGGACAGGTCGGCGTGCCGACGACATGGGGGCACCGTTTCGGGGTCTGGGCTTCGGAGGTCGACCGTCACCTCGACCGTCTGGACGACGCCCGCGAACGCGTCGAGGTTGGACAGATGTCGGGCGCTGTGGGTACGCAGGCATCGTTTGGAGAGAACGCCCGCGAAATCTCGCGACGCGTCATGGACGAACTCAACCTGCGCGAGGAGGAGATATCGACCCAGGTGATAGCGCGCGACAGGCACGCCGAGTACGTCGGATGGCTCGCCAACGTCGTCACGACGCTCGACAAGATATGCACGAACGTCCGTAACATGCAACGCACCGAAATAGCCGAGGTCGAGGAGGGATTCGGTGCGCAACAGGTCGGTTCGAGCACGATGCCGCACAAACGCAACCCCGTTAAGAGCGAGAACGTCTGCGGTCTCGCACGCGTCGTCCGCGGATTCGCCGAGACTCAGATGCAGAACAACGTCCTCTGGGAGGAGCGCGACCTCACGAACTCGTCGGCGGAGCGCGTCGTCTTTACGGAGGCGTCCGTCCTCGCGGACCACTGTGTACGGCGCACGAAGAACGTCGTCGAGGACCTCGGCTTCCACGACGACGAGATACGCGAGAACCTAGAGGCGCTCGACGGCGTAAACATGGCGGAGGCGGTGATGATGGAGCTTGCGCGCCGCGGATACGGACGACAGAAGGGACACGAGGCGGTCCGCCGCGCCGCGATGCGCGCACACGATGAAGGGCTGAGCATGAAGGAGTCGCTGTTGCAGGACGACGAAATAACGGAGTGGCTCGACGAGGTCGACCTCGAAAAGCTCCTCGACCCCGACGGCTACACCGGCACGTCCGTGGAGCGCGTCGAGGAGGTTGTGGAGCGCCTGTCCTAAACGTCCTCTCGCTCCACGCCGTCGAACTCCTCCACGAAACCTGCGCCGAAAGCCGTCGCGGGCGTCTGGTAGCCGGCGTCCACCCCGTCGACGCGTCTCAGCGCCTCGGTCGCCGTCTTCGCTGTCAGGGCGTACGGTTCGGGCGTGCGTAGACGTGCCGCACGCTCGTCGTCCTCGCCGCGCACCTCCGCCCAAGCGTACCCGGACGCGGTAGCGCGTTCTTCCTCGTCGGGTCCATCGGCGACTGTGTCGGCGACGGTCTTCAGAAGCTTCTGTGCGGGCTTCGTGCGCAGGAGGGGCGCAGTGTAACGCGAGGTTCGCGCGACGAGACGAGCGGGACGTGGGAGCGCGACGTACCCCTCGATGTTGTCGATACCCGTCGAACGGTACGCGGTCGTAACGTCTCCGAGAGGCATGCTCGCCGCCTCGACGCTCCCACGTCCGTCACCGAAGTCGACATGACGCGTCTTCCAAGCGGGCGTAACATCTTCGAGTACACCGTCGCGTCGCACGACTCCGCTCGTACCAAGACCCTCGACGACCGTACGCGCCGTACCGGGCGACACCGACCCCAGCGACCGGACGGCGACAGCGAGGTAGTAAGGGTCCTCGATATCCTCAGCGAGCGAGACAGCGAGGCAGTCGGTCGGTACAACATCGAATCCGACGCCGGGCAGGAGCGTCACACCTGCGTCACGAGCCTCGTCGTCAAGCGACGCAAGGCGCTCGAAGACATCGACCTCGCCCGTAATATCGAGGTAGTCGACGCCCTCTTCGAGACACGCATCGACGAGCGTCGGGTGGGTCTTTGAGAACGGACCGGCGCAGTTAAGAACGGCGTCGGCACCCTCGATACCGTCGCGTACCTCGTCGGTGTCGTCGAGCGAGAAGACGCGTCCGTCGAACCCCCAACGCTCCGTCTGTTCGTCTACCTTCTTTCCGTTCCTCCCCGCAACGACGACATCGATGCCTCTGCGGTCGCACTCCTCAACGACGAGCCTGCCCGTGTATCCGTACGAGCCGTAGACGAGTAGCATGGACGGTGTTGTCGGTCCGGCGGTATAATACGAACGGTCGTCGCGCGTCCTCAGTCGCGCCAGTAGTCGTCTTCGAGAAACCGGTCGTACGTCGCGGTGTAGCCGAATGCGCGTCCAACGGGGGCGACGACCGCGTGGAATACGTCCTGTACGGCAGGCGGGGGCGACGTGAAACGCGTGTCGTCGGAGAACTCGTCCCCCATGACCGCCGCTTGTAGGAGCGACGGGCCGCCGTCTTCGTCCAGTTTCCCTTCGTGCGCCAGACCGCAGAGCGTCATGATTATCTCGGCTGTGCGCCCGGCAGGACGCGCCTCGCCAACGACGACCACCTCGCGGTCCTCGTGCGGATTGCGGAAGAAGTGTGGGGTTCCGCGCTCTACCGTCGTCGATTCACCCTCGCCGAGAACGCGGCGCTCTCCGTCAGCGTGAACGACGAGCGTCCCCTTCTCGACCTCGAACGTCTCGTCGTAAGACGGATGGACATGCTCCGGTGGACCTTCGCCGCCGGGTGCGACCGTAATACGGGCGCGCGTGTACTCGCCGTCGGTTTCGTCGGCGGTGACGAGAGGCTCTATACGTTCGCCCGTGACAGGGTTGGTCACGACGTACTCGGTCATACGGCAAAGAGAAAACCTGGAACAAAGGATTTTGCGACATCGAGAGCGTCGACGGTGGCGGTTCACGTTCCGTGTGACGGTTGTCTGACATAGATATAAGTACGAACACGAGTAAAATGAACCGTAATGGAGAACCCGAAAACCAGACGTGACACGCAGTTCGAGGAGATACTGCGTGTCGTCGAAAGTGAGGGTCTTCTCGGCGAGGAGATGACGGCGAAGGAGATACATGAAGCCGTCAACAAGGAGGCATCCGTATCGAGTCCGCACGAGGTGGCGACGGTGCTCGGCTACCACAGCGACGACCCCGCGGTGGAGGTTGAGGAGGGGTCGCCCTACCGCTACAGGTTCGACTGAACGTACGTTCGGTTATAACGCTAGCAGGAGAAATTACTTCATCCTGACACGTTCTTAGGAGTTAAACGAAGGTCTTATTCGGTGCGCCGCCGTCTATTTTTACATGCAGGTCGAACAGAAACATGTCGACGAGTACGTCGAGAAGACGACGGGTTTCATAGCCGAAAAGGTCGATGAAGCAGGCGCGGAAGGCGTCGTCGTGGGTCTGAGCGGCGGTATCGACTCGGCGACAGCGTCGGCGCTCGCCGTGGAGGCGCTCGGCGCGGAGGCGGTGCAAGGACTCGTGATGCCGAGTGAGGTCAGCGGAGACGAAAACATGAGCGACGCCGAAAGGCACGCGCGTGACTTCGGTATCGGGTACGACGTTGTGGAGATACAGCCTGTTGTTGACGCATTTCTCGGAGAGTACCCGTCGGATGTTGACGACGCCGAGGCTGTCGGAAACCTCGCCGCACGCGTCAGGATGTGCTACAACTACCTGACTGCGAACGACGAGTCGCTCCTCGTTCTCGGCACGGGGAACCGCTCCGAGATTCTCGTTGGCTACTACACCAAGTACGGCGACGGAGGCGTTGACATACTCCCGATAGGCGGTCTGTACAAGACGGAGGTACGTGAGGTCGCGCGCAGACTCGGTGTGTCAGAGGATATCGTCGAGAAGACGCCTACAGCGGGTCTCTGGGAAGGACAGACCGACGAGGGCGAGCTCGGCGCCCCTTACGCCGACGTAGACGACTTCCTGCTCGCGTACGTTGACGAAGGTGCGCCTCTCGAAGAAGCCGCAGACGCCGCAGGAATCGAGGTTGGGACAGCGCAACGGCTGTCGGAACTCTACCGTCGCTCAGAACACAAACGGAAAACCCCGCCTTACCCTAACTTCGGACGCTGAGCGTCGAAGGGGAGGCGAAGGTCCCGTTGTCTATATGCGTTCTAGGTTCTTCGCTCGGGGACCTTCCTCCGCATCCTCGATTTCGAAACGGACCTCCTCGCCTTCTTCGAGGTCAGGTCCGCCAACGTCCTCCATGTGGAAGAAAACGTCGTCGTCCGCATCTTCGTCCGTATCGTTTCGCTCTATGAAACCGTAGCCCTTCCTGTCGTGGAAGAACTTAACCGTACCTTCTGTCATGTCGACAGAGAGTCTTAGAGTTTACTGCATATAAGCTTTTCCCTACCCCTCGACCGCCTCGGCGATTTCGTCGGCGATGGTGTCGCGCAGGGACGGGTCGTAGGTAGCCGCGCCGACGTTGTAGGTGACGACGACCTCACCGCGGAACGTGAGCGTGTTGTACGTGTGGCGCGTTCCATGCTCTTCCTCGACGGAGACATCGCGTCCAAGGAGACGTTCGGCGACAATCTTGCCGAGCGCCACGATGGTGTCGGGGTCGACTATTTCGAGCTCGCGGTCGAAGTACTGCGCGCACCTGTCGAGTTCGTCCTTGCGCGGGTCGCGGCTTTCGGGCGGATAGCACCGTGTCAGGTTCGTTAGGAAGACATCGTCGCGCGTCTTTCCCGCGCGTTGGAGGGCGTCGTCGAGGACGTTGCCCGCCTCGCCCTGGTACGGCAGACCTACCTTGTCGTCCTTGTATCCCACCATCTTGCCGACGAGCATCGTGTCGGCGTCCGCGCTCCCTTGGTTCGGGACAGCCTGCGTCCTGTTCTCGTGGAGGCGACAGCGTGTGCATGCGCGTATCTCGTCGTTATGGTCGTCAAGGTTCATGTCAGACGTACGTCGTCCATCCGTATTATTCGCGGGGGAAAGGATTTAACGGTAGCCCGCTACGTCGGTCCCATGGAAGGAAAACACCTGAGCACGCCCGTGTCGGACGGTGAGGAAGTACGCCTCGAAGACGCCATCACGGCGTACGAGGCGTGGTCGCAGGACAAGGGTGCGTACGTCGAGACGGACGACCCCAGCGTAACACACAACGGATTTGAGAGCCTTCTCGCGGAGATGCGTAACTCGGGCGTCGAGATGGAGTCGGTGACGCTTTCGCGTCTAGTAGACCGTTTCTCGTCTATCGACTCACACATACTCAACGAGGACGAGGTACGTAGGCTGATACGCAGGTACCCCGACGTGACCTTTGACCGCAACTGGGAGGGCATCAACATCGAAACGGCGGACACGTCGGTCGATCTCGTCTTCCGTGGTGAGAACGGCGACGAACTCCTGCTGGTCGAAATCGCCTTTGAGACGAACCCGAGGCGCGCCCTCGGAAACCTTCTGTACAACCGCGAACGGTTCGACGAACTGTTTCAGGGCGAGGTCGAGATGTGTCTCGTCGCTTTGGAGGCGGACGACTACCTCCGCGGCGCGTGCGACATGTCGGACGTACTCCTCCTCGAACTCGGTCCCGAGGCACTCATCAACCGCGTTGAGAGGTCGGCTGACTGGGGTAACCTGCGCGGTCTGACGCTGTCGCCCTAATCTTCATACGTAGGGGTCTCATACGACGAACCGATGACACAGTATATCCTGTACGGCGGCAAGGGCGGTGTGGGCAAGACGACCTGCGCCGCCGCGACGGCGTACAAGATTTCGCGCGAGGGCTACGACACGCTAGTCGTCTCGACCGACCCCGCACACTCGCTCTCCGACTCGTTCGACACGCCCGTCTCGTCCGAACCCGAGGAGATATACGACGGACTCTGGGCTGTCGAGGTCGACCCCGAGGACGCCATGGAGGAGTACCGCGATACGGTCGAGAGCGTCCCTGAGAAGCTTCTGGGGGGCGTCGGTTCGGGTCTGGGGTTAGACACCGATGAGGTCGGCGAGGGTATGGGCGGACTTTTCGACGACGCCATGGACGCGCCCGGAAGCGACGAGGCGGCGGCGATGTACAAGTTCATGGAGTACATGGACTCCGACAAATGGGACTACATCGTCTTCGACACAGCGCCGACGGGGCACACGCTCCGTCTTCTCCAACTCCCTGAGGTCATGGACTCAATGGTCGGAAGGCTCGTCCGTATACAGTCGCAGATACAGGGCGTCGTCGACTCGTTCAAAGGGCTACTCGGCGGCGACGACGCGGGCGTCGACGCGCACGGGAAGCTAGAGTCGCTCAAGGAGCGTATCGAACGTGTCCGCGTGAAGCTAATGGACCCCGACCACACCGACTTCCGCGTCGTCACCATTCCCGAAAGCATGGCAGTTCTGGAGACACAGCGTCTCATCGAGCGCCTGTCGCGGTTCGGCATACCGGTGCGCACCGTCGTGGTCAACAAGGTGATGGAGGACGTTAACGAGGACTGCGAGTTCTGTCAGGACCGGTGGGCGGTCCAGCGCAAGAACATCGAGGACGCGGAGGAGATGTTCCGCGACCTCGAAATCGTCAAGATTCCGTTGATGCGCGAGGAGGTTCAGGGCGTCGAGGCGCTCGAAAAGGTCGGCGAGAAGGTCGAGGGTTAGGGAAGCAAGCCGCCGGTTCCCAGAGTATCTTCCTCCACAGATTCGGGCGATACTACCGACTCTATGATGAGTCTCCGCCCCTGAACTTCGGCGGTGGTGTTCAGTTCCTCAAGCCGTCCATCCGAGTAGTTGTAGTCCTCCTCGTACGTCTGTCTCGCCGCCTCCTCGTCAGGTAGGACGGCTACCTCGACGAACGCCACACCGTCGTCGCGCTCCTCGAAGAACTGATACATCGTGTTACCGGAGCCGTAGTCGAACTGGACGGCGAGCGGTTCGCTCTGGGCGTACTCCGAAAGACCGGCGATAATCTCGTCTTCGCCTTCGTCCGCCTGTCGCGCGGCGTCGCCGACGGCGGCGTCGATTACCGATGTCGCGCTCGCGCCGCCACGGGATACGACGATTCCGGCGTCGGATACCGCCAGTTCGACATCATCGTCGTCGACGGTCGCGCTCGCCACCGTGAAGCCGGCGTGTTCTGAAGTTTCCGCATCGGGCAGTAGTTCGTCCGCCGATGTGTCGAACTCGCCGACGTATGCCTCAAACTCCAACTCGCTCCCGCTCGATGTCGTCATCATGGCGTCGACATCAGCATACCCGACTGAGGCGTCGCCGACGACGGTGCGCTCCCGACCGTCGCGCGACAGTTCGGTGAGTTCGCGCGTCGCCGCGAGGTCAAAGTACCCTACCAGCCTGTAGTCGGCGGAAGGAAGCCACTTCGTGTAGCCGAACTCCGCCGGTTCAGGTGTGTCGTCCTCGTTCGCGTCGTCCCCGTCGTCGCCACCGAGGCATCCCGTCGCTCCGACGGCGGCGGAGGCGGCGGCGAGCCTTACGAACCTTCTGCGTTCCATGTCGGAGAATGAGGACGGCGGTATATACGCTCTGCGTCTCCGTCTCAGCGGAGGACCGAGAGGACGGAGCCGAGTGCGGTGGATGCTAGCGGCGACGGCGTATCGGGGTCCCCGGGCGTCGAAGGCGCTTCGGCGTCGTCGGGGGCGGGAAGACCGTGCTCGGCGTAGGCACGTCTGTACCTCCGGACGAGGGTTTCGAGCAGAAGCCAGACGCCGGCGTAGAACGTCAGTAGGAAGACGGCGTACACCACCGTCGAGGCGACATCGGCGGGCACGGCGACAGCGACGCTCTCAGCGAGCGCGCCCCTGTAGGTCACGAACGTATTGTACGTCGCGTGGAGGGACGCCGCTATGAGAACGCCCTTGAGGACGACGGGACCCGTGTAGTCGGGCGTCGTCTTGGCGAGTCCGAGGTAGTAGCCCGCTACGGCGGACCAGATGACGTGCGCGGGACCGATACCCGCGCGTGCGGCGAGGGTGCCGAGGAACGGCGAGGCGGTGAAGATGCCCTCGCCGACTATGTAGAGGGCGTTCTCAGCGGTCACGAAGCCGAGCGCCGCGAAAGCGCCGTACGCCGCTCCGTCTATAGCGCCGCGGAACAGGCGCGAGTCGTAGCCTCCGAGGTAGGCGGCGGCGAGCTTCACAGTCTCCTCGACGGGTCCGACGAAGAGGAAGAAGAACAGGGCGGTCCCGAAGGGTAGGGCGACGAAATGTGGCTGTGCCGCCGTGTTGAGGACGTAGGCGAGACCGCAGAACAGGACGCCGAGGACGTACGCGGAGGCGACGCCGAGCGAGAACGTCCTGTCGAGAGGGTTCGACTCCCAGACGTAGACAGCGACCAAGAGCGCAGGGATGAGGGAGACGAATGTGAAAACACCGACCAACGGGCTGAGGAAGAGACCCGCGACCGCTACGGATATGTTTGTAAGGACGACTACAGCAACCGCGGCTACGGCGACGTAGCGCAGGTTGTCGCGGACCGCCGTGAAGACGACAATCAGGAGACGGTCAAGAACCGAGGTGGGTTTCCATCTGAAGGCACCCTCGACGCCGTCCTTCTCAGTTTCCCGTGCGTCGGAGGAGGACACGCCGTAGGTGGCTCCGGTCTCACTGTTACTCATACATGATAACGTTCCTTCCCATAGGTAATAAGAGACAGTCCGAATTTATCACATGTGATAATGACGGCACCCGATGGGCGTGGACGGAGACGCAACCGTTTTGACGCCGAGACGAGAGACGGACGTATGGCGAACGACCCGACACCGGTTCCGACGGCGACAAACGTCCATCACGTCGGCGTCACCGTACCTGACCTCGACGAAGCCGTGGAGTTCTTCGTAGACTGTCTCGGCGCGCGCGAACTGTACCGGAAGGGACCGTTCGGCGACGACGGGGACGCGATGGAGCGCAGGCTCGACGTTCACCCCGACGCCACGGCTTCGCTAGCAATGCTCCGTCTGGGTCCGACAACCAACCTCGAACTGTTCGAGTGGGACGCGCCCGACTCAGACGACGAACCGCCGTCCCTTTCGGACGTAGGTGCGACGCATATCGCGGTACAGGTCGAGGATGTCGACGAAGCCACAGCGGCGGTCGAAGAGCGTGACGACACGAAGGTACTCGACGAACCGCGTACGAACGACAGCGGACCTACGGCGGGTCTTCGTTACGTTTTCCTCCGGACCCCATGGGGCGGATACGTCGAACTCGTCGAAACCCCCGAGAGCATGCCTTACGAGGGCGACGCCGACGACCGCCTGTACGGACCCGCGCCGTCGTGGGAACACCGAGGGTGACGGTAACGAACAAAGAAGTTATCATATCCGAGAAGTATCATCGTTAAGATGACGAGCATCGAGGTTTCGGACGCGACAGCGGAACGTATAGAGGAGCTTCAGGACGAGATAGAGGTGAAGGCGACGGTTTCGGACGCGGGTGAGACGGACTACACGGTACCGCTCGACGACGAGGTTTCGAAGGAACAGGTCGTCGACGTCTCGGTGAGGATAGTCCGTCGTCTGCTACGGAAAGAGAAGGAGATAGGGACGCCTATACTCGGAGAACTCGATGAGGAGATGGCGTCGACCCTCGAAGACCGCGACATAAAACGCGAAATGTGAGAGATGCGTCCGTCGGGTCGGTCAGAGCATCCTGCGTCCGAGAACCACGGCGACGGCGAGTCCGAAGATTAGGACGGCGACGAAGCCCATCGAACCGCCGGGGAACGCCTCGAACGTCACGCCGATACCCCCGGTGTGTCGGCGTTCGCCTCAGCCGTATCGCTATCCGTCGCTGTCCGTCCGTTTCTGTTTCTTTGTGTGTTTGACATCTGTTGAGGGTTCATAGTCGCCGACCGTAATAAATCCGACGAGTGCGGCGTCTATCCGCCTATGAGTTCGAACTCGTAGTCGTGGTCGGTCGGCTTGAGGGGCGCAAAGACGCTCGTCGAAACGACTAGGAGACCGATTACTACGAGGACGAGTCCGATGTAGAGGTATAGCTGGGTCATGAGAGAACCCGCGAAGACGACCGCCGCGCCGAGTTTGCGTAGTTCGAACGCGGGGTAGTTGCCGCACTCAGGGCATTCGAGCGAGTCGTCCGGAACCGACCTACCGCACGACGCGCAGGTGGGGTTCTCGCAGTCGGTCATCAGTGGCGGTAAGATACGCGACGTAATACGTCTTTGGAAACCTCAGCGGACGACCGTGACGGGCGTGGGAGACCGACGCACGACGGTCTCGGCGACGCTTCCGAGCAAGACGCGTGTAGCACCGTCACGTCCGTGGCTACCCATCACGACGCGGTCAACGTTGTTTTCCTCGGCGTAGGCGACTATCTCGCGCGCCGGGTCGCCTAAGACATGGGCTTTCTCGTTCTCGAAGCCGCGTTCGTCCGCCTCATCGGCGAACTCGCCGAGGTACTCATCCGCGACCGCCTCGGCGTAGCCGTCGTCGCCGGGCGACAGACCGAGTGCCTCGTCGTACTGCCGCCAGACCGTTTCGCGGTGGGCGAGGACGTACGCGCGGGGCGACCGGTGGACGAGGGGGTCCTCGGGCAGCCGGCTCCGCCACTCGTAGACCACGTCCTCCACGCCCGGGAGGTCCCGGACTGTCTCCTGGTGGCGGGCGACGAGCCCCCGGAGATCGGCGGTCGGGACGCCCGCGTCCGCGGCGACGGCCTCGAAGACGGCGTCCTCGAAGACCGAAAGCGGTGGTCGGTCGTCGCTCACGCGCGGGTGTTCGGGTCGGCCATCGGAACGCCTTTCGGTCCACAGCCGGCCGACGGCCACGCCGGACCGCGGGCCCGGGCCAGACCGGGTCCGGTGGCGTTATGGGCCAGCCGCCCAGACCGCCATCCAATGCACGAGCGGGCAGCGGAGTTCGCCGACCGGGCGTCGGCGGAGCTGGACCTGGACGTGGAGGTACACGAGTTCCCCGAGGGGACGAAGACCGCGGCGGACGCCGCGGCCGCCATCG